>NZ_JBYITE010000040.1:0-67193 GCF_057709105.1 Streptomyces sp. bgisy100 | reverse complement strand
TGATCTCCACTCCCAGGAGCAGCTTCGAGGCCGCGCGGTATATGGCCGTCAGGCCCGGGGCGTGGCCTTCGAGGATCACCTCGGAGACGGTAATGCCTTCGGAGGATAGGCGGGCGCGGCTGAGCATGGCGGCCGCGTCGAGGGACGCCCGTTCGGGGTCATAGGTGGCGATGAAGCGGTCCCCGTCGCGGCGCACCATGATGGGCCTCGCTTGCCGGGCGTCACCCTGGTGCAGGTGGAGTGACGCGGTGAGGAGGTGCTCAGGGAGGCGAGTCGTCACTGCGAACCCTCCGCTCGCCGCCAGGTCCGCCCAAGGGCGTCTCGGTGGTCGTTGTTGTGGCCATTCTTCTGGGTGCAAGGTAGGCGGTCGGCGAATGTGTGGTCGGTGTCGGGCTGGTCGTCGATCCGATCGCCGGTCAGCGGATCGTGGCCGGGGCGGCGCTCTAGGCATTCGGACCCGACGAGGCAGGTGAGGGCCTTGCGAAGCGGGCTGGGCTCGGCGGTGGTGCGCTGAGCGGTGATCTCCGCCATGTGCTTGGGGATGATTTCCTTGAGCACTTTGAGCGCGGCCTGTGGATCGTCGGCCTGCTGGCAGACAGCGGCCAGGTCCTTGGCCATCCTTGCGATGATCAATTCCCCGATTGGGGTGATCTGGCCGTTCTGGACTACGGGAGTGTCCGGAGGGATCGCGTCGAGGTCGATGCCGGTGGTGGTCATGCGATCACCTCATCCGCAGCGGGGATGTGCTGTTCGGCCGAGGTTGACCTCGGCGTTGTCACCTCGGGAAGTGGGACGGTCATGATCGTTCCCCTCCTTGGGGAAGAGCGGTGGGGCGAGTGCCTCCGTGGAGACCCTGGCTGCAAAGCCGAGGGTGAGCCAGGTGCCCTGCTCCGTTCGAGGGACGTCTGGCCCGAAACTGGATATCCCGCAGTACGACCCGCGCTTCAATGGACCCGGACCGCTGTGAGCAGCCTGGAGCCCACGGCCCCAACGCCTCCTGCAGGAGGCACCCGCGATCCGCCAGGCGCCCGGCCTTCGATGGCACCCCTCGACCGTCGCCGCTGTCGTTCCCAGACCGAGCACCACCGCGACCTCCTTGCCCGCTGGGTGTCGCTCGTCCAGCACGCCCAAAATTAGCTGGCAGTCCGACGCCAGTACCGTCACGAGCAATGCATCGCGCCAGGGTGGCACGATCGCGCGCCAGCACGGCGCGACGAGGTTCCTGCTCCGCCGCAGCCTCGGTCACGGCGGTGATCTCGGCAGCCGAGGCTGCCAGGGGCTCGACCAACTCCTCCACGATCAACCGCTGGTCCAGCTCGATCTCTGCAGTCGCCAACACCCCAGCCGAGTCTTCGTCTGGAGGTTCTGGGGCGTACGGGAACGTTCTGACCTGCGGTGGCGCTGGTCTGGGCGGGGGTTCTGGACAGTGCTGTACGCCGGTGATGAGACCGGAACTGAGACCACCGCGCACGGAGAGCCGGAATGGCAGGGCAGCCGGTCGGTGAGCGGTCGTGGACCGGCATGAGCTTCCAGACACCCGCCTTACGAGAAGTGTCCGCGTGGTCCTCCACCTGGTGGCATGGTGGTCCCCGTGCTTCGTCGTAACGCAGCCCAAGATCACGCTGTCATCACCAACGCCATGACGCTGGCGTTCGGCCATCAGCTGGCCGCCACCTGGTTGGACCTGTATCCGGACGTGAGTGCCTCCCAATTGGTTGGGTTCCTGGAGGAGCAGTCGCTCAGAGCTCGGGCGGCTGCTGCCGAGGTGTACGTAGCGAAGGAGCGGATGAGTAAGGAGGAGGCGATGGCCCTGCTGGAACGCGAGAGCCGCAGCTATCGGGCCTTGATGCGGGAGGAACTGTCCACCGGCGACCTCAGCCTTCCCATTCCTGAGTGAACCAAGGGTAAGGAGGCCGAGGCCGCAAAGGCCGGTGAGGTCCTGGTGACCGAGGTGGTGCCTCGCGAAGCACGGTTCCAAGGTGCCGCCAGCGGAGTCATCAGCGAGCCTCGATATACCGGCCGGCAAGATCAGCGAGGTGGAGTTGGGCGGGGAGACGGGTCGGGACGGTGGTGTGCAGGTGGGCGGTGCGCAGCGCGTGGACGTACTGGGCCCAGGCAGCCGCGTCGGTGTCTTCCGGTTGGAGGAAGGCCAGGGCAATTTCCAGGGCTCCTGGGTTCCAGGCTCGTTTGGCGGCGGCGCGGGGGCGGGCGGGGTCGAACTTGTCTAGCCCGATGGGTGCCTTGCCCTGAACTGGTTTAGGTGCAAGGGCGTAGTAGAGCCGCTCGTGGACCTCGAATAGCCCAGAGGTGATTCCGTAGGCGCGGTCATCGTCCTGGGCGAAGACGTGCGGTACTTCGCGAGCGCTGTCTCGTGGAATGACGCGGGCGATCCGAAGGCCGGGGCACTGGCTGGGCAGGCGTACGCCGAGTCGGGCCAGTGGTTGCTGCTCGGCCGTGTTGTCCATGGTCAGATCTGCGCTCTCGCGGGGGTCCGCGCCGGGCAGGACCAAGACGTCGCGTCGCATGTGCTGGGTCTGGAGCCAGGCCCAGCCGCGGCTTCGCAGGTTCCGGCCGCCGACGAGCAGGAGCCTGGGTGTGGGGTCGTCGAGGATAAGGGCTCGGCGCAGGAATTCGGTGTATTCGCTGTCCGTTCCCTTGCCTCGGGGGAGCCGTCCACGGCCGGTGGCGAGCGCCAGATGCAATGCGCTGTAGGGCATGGGGGGCATGCCGGGCAGGAGGGCGGTAAGGGTGCCGTCAGGACGGTGGCGGAGCAGGATGGGGATGGCTCCTCCGCGGATGGGCTCGTACCAGAGCGCCCAGACCTCGATCGGTGCGCCGGTTGGAGACGGATGCGGGGCCGGGACGTGTCCCAGTTGGCGCAGGGCGTCCCGGACGGCGTTGGCAGCTCGGGGCAGGTCGGGGTCGGCGGCTGCCTCCTCGGTGTCCTCCGTCGGGGGTTGGATGCCGAGGTCCAGGTCGTCGTTTGTGGCCGGGACGGCGTTGACCACGTCGTCCGCGTCGAGGAACTCGTCGTCGTTGATCTCCTCGGTGACCGCGGTGTCCGTGGCGGTGATGGGGCGGAGGAACTGGGTGACACGGTCGCCGTGGGCGAAGCCATTTCGCAGCGTGGTCTTCGGGTCGGCGATGTCCTTGCCGGCGAACGCTCGGGGACCGTCGAGTTCGATGAGGGCCGCCGTGTGCCCTATGCCGGGCGGAGCGCTTGGCGTATCGCGGTGTGGCAGGGACGCGAGGCGAGTCCGGATCTTTTCAAGGCGCTGTTGAGCCGCGATGACCGTCCGGGCGGCTTTGCTTTCCTGGCCGTTGGGCAGGCGCAGGGCGGCGGCCAGTTCGCCGATGTCGTGGAAGCTGACCGACAGGATCAGGGATCCGTCGTTGAAGGACCGAGTGGAGCCTTCGATTGTCGGCGCTGGGGCCAGCGCAAGGCCGTGTTTGTTGTCCTGGAGGGCGTTGAGCAGCGCCTGTCGGGTGGTGTCTGTCTGGTTCCAGAACTCCAGCTGGTAGCGGCGCCCTTCTGGAGCCAGGCGCGGACTGGTGGTCCGGCCGCGTGGCCGCCGACGTGAGTACGGTTCGGTGGGGGTTACGCCGACGGGAGCGAGTGCGTTGGTGACGGCCTCGAAGAGCTGATGATGGTTGATAGGCATGAAGCCCGGGTTTACTGGGTGATCACACGTCTTGGCGTTCTGTCGGCGGCCGACAGGGGGTGGCGAGCTTTCAGAGCGGAGCAGCCGCATGCCGCTCTGGTACTGGATGGCGGCGTAGGGGAGCTGGTCGCCTTCTCCGTCAGAAATGCTGTTCGACTGGCCGTTGTGGGGCAGGTGCCGGAGCGGGTCACCGAGGACGTCGGAGAGTGCGGGGTGCGGGAGCTGGCTTAGGCGGGTAAGTAGTTGTTCGAGGCCGTTGGCCCACTTCCAGCCGCCGCGCCAGGTGCCGGGGACGCGCAGGAAGGTGGGGCGTTCGCTGGGACGCAGGATCCCCGAGGGACTCAGGAGCCAGGCGTGCAGGTTGAGGTTGGGCGAGTAGCTGAGCGGCAGGTGCATCCAGCGGTGCAGTACGAGGTCGATATGGATGCGCGGCTTGGGCTCCTGCCAGGCGGTTTGGGCACCGATCCGTACGCCGAGTGACCAGGGGGCGTCACCGTTGCGGTCGGGCATCCACCGCGGTGGCCACTCGACAGCCTCTCGGGGGCCGTCGAGCGTGGGGCCGAGCACCAGGTGCCTCATGGATGATTCGGGGTGCAGTAGAGGCAGGCCGGCTTCCGCCAGGTGTGCCGCGAGCATGCCCGGCAGGATTTGAAAGAAGCCGCGCGTCGGCGCTGCTGTCCCGTTGGGCGCGGCCGTCCAAGCGGTGACGGGGACGTCCTCCGTGTCGCGGGTGCGTTCGAGGTCGTCGGCGTCCAGGAGCTGGTGCCAGTCGATGTGCGGACGGTCGGCGGTGACGAAGATGTCGGCCCAGGTTGCGACGACGGTTTGGACGACAACCGCGGGTACGGGCCTGGTGGAGGCGACCCAGTACTTGTCCTGGTCGTCCAGCCCCCAATTGGCTACGTCCACGACGTTGTGGTCAACGGCGCGCAGGAGGTCGGCGAGAGCGCGGACCGGCAGGTCGTCCCGCGTGTGGCGCGGGCGGTACTGGCTGCGCAGCAGGCGCAGCCAGTGGGAGGGAAAGCGCAGCGTGTCCAGCCGCCGAGATGGCAGCGCGCGCTGCTCGATCGTGCAAGTCATGCAGGCGATGCGGGGGTAGGGTTGCGGCTTCATCGTGACGGTCACTGTCCCCAGTCCATGTTTTCCAAGCACTGCAACATCAGCTCGTAGAGCACCTCGGCGGCGGCGCGGTCGCGTTCGTCGACCGGCTCGATGGGCCGGATCTTGTCGCCCAGGGCGCGCTCCATGGCAACGAGGATGCTCGTGTTCGCGGTGTCCGCGGCGCTGTCGTGACGCGCGTGTCGCGATGCGAAGGCGGGGTCGCAGAAGTACACCTCGACCGGTTGGCCACCGCGGATGCACCGGCAGATCGTCTGCCACATCGAGGTGATCGAGTTCCACACGAACGCGCGATGCGCCCGGCCGCGCAGACGGCGGAAGACCACCGGTCGACCCACCAGCAGGTGCCAGTCCATGCGGCTCTCTTTGCGCAGTTCGGCGGCCACTGAGGCGATCGACGCGGGCGCGAGGGCGGGGTGGAGCAGCTGGGCCATCGAAGAGCGGTTGGACAGGCCCATGGCCAAGTCCAGCTCGTCGGGCGGCGGATGCTGACGGCTGAAGAAGAACTCGGCGCCGAAAGCAGCCACACCGTCAATGTTGAGCACGTTGACGGCACGTTCGATCGACAGCTGGGCGGCTGTGAGAACGTCGTGCTCGCTCAGCCCGAAACGGTGGACGTCACGACGCTGGATGCCATGCGGCCCCGGTGTCTCCGCGTCCTTCACGACGTGCTGGGCGGTGAAGGCGGTGCCGCGCACCAGGTACTCGGCCGTGGTGCGCGCGTCGTTGCCGCTCTGACCAACCAGCAGGGCCTTACGGCGTTGCTGGGGCAGCCGTTTCAGCACGCTGCCGAGCAGTCCGTCCCGGCCGCCGGGTGGGGCGACGGAGGCCGCGACGCCGCGTACGGCTTCCTGACGCTCGTCGCCGAGGCGTCCCGAGGGTGAGACCAGCCGTCCGTCCGGCGTCCGGGCCGGGCGGAAGTAGAAGCGGCTGCGTGCGATCGCCTCACGGTCCTCGTCGGGCTCGCGCAGCAGGAAGTCGACGGGAACGTCCACCTGGTAGGTGGCCGAGTCTCCCGCCCAGCTTGTCGCCGAGAGCAGGAGCACGTTCGGTCCCTCGATGCCTTCGGCGGTCAGCAGGTTGTGCATGTGGTGCAGTAGCCAGCGGCCCACACCACGGACCCAGAAGATGCGCAGGTCGCCGCTGCCGGCTCTGTTGTCCAGCCACTGGAAGGCGAGCATGTTGCCCTGCAGGGCCTCGGGCACGAAGGCGTCATAGTCGCTCGGCGGTCGGCTGCTCCAGAATTCCTCGTCCCGGGAAAGCCCCAGCAACCGCTCCACCGCTGGGCGGATGGTCGCCATCCTGAGATACGAGCTTCCCAGAAGCGAGGTGTGATAGGCGGCGCGCAGCAGGTGGCGCGCGAACGGCAGGTATCTTCCCAGCTTGCGCTCCGCCTCGCGGCCGCCCGCTACCCCCGCGTGCTCGATCAGCCAGGCGTCGACGCGCTTACGCAGTTCCTCGTCCGACAGCGCGGGGTTCTCCAGATCCGGGACGATGGTCTGGAGAGGGCCTGTCACCGGGTCGAAGGTGTGGAAGACGAACGTCTCGAAGTTCTTCCGGTAGTACTCCAGCGCCTTCTCCTCCCGCTCCTGCGGTCCCTCGCCGTTGGGACTGAGGCCGTGGAGCAGCCGCGCGAGGTCGTTGAAGAGGGAGTGGCCGGAGAAGTACGTCTCGTGCAGATGCCTGCGCAGCCGGGCGCTGCCGCCGTCCTTGTCGGGCTCGAGCAGGGCGTTGTACAGCAGATTGACCTCGTCGTCCGCCTTTCCCTTGAACCGGTAGTACTCCATCGCGCGTTGATCTTCCAGGGGGCGGCGGCCGGTGGAGCGCAGACTGTTCTGAGCGGTGATGACCTCCTGATCCCACCAGCTCCCGCCCTGCGCCACCAGCACCTGGCTCTGCAGGAATTCGTCATCCAGGGTCTGCTGGACCTTGTCGGCCTCGTCCACGATCAAGAGGTCGGCCCAGTGCTGCACCGCCTCGAGCCAGCGCAGACGCGCATGGACGGGTTGGGCCCAGCTGACCAGCAGTGCCTGCGGGGTCGTCAGCCACACGCCCGCTCCGGCCATTTCCTGCTCGGCCCGATGGACCGGACAGATGGCCAGCAGAGGGCAGTTGTACTGCTTTCCTTCAGCGTCAAGCAGCCTCTCCCGGCAGGGGAAATCCTTGACCGGCAGCGGCGGGCGCTTGCCACCGGGCGCGTCGCGGAAGGGCTCTAGAAGGCAGTTGCACGACACGTAGTCCGCTGCCACATCGGCGACTCTCGGGAAGGCAGGCGCGTGGTCGGCGAGAACCCCGCGCCAGTACCCCGACGCGTGCGTGAAGCGGCTCCCCGCCCCGAAGATCGGAACGGCCTTGACGCCGAGGGCCCGGAAGAGCGCGGTCTTCTGTAGACAGTCGCTCACCGACGGCAGTACGAGGACCACGGTGCGTCCCCGCCTTACCGCGGCGTACGTACCGATGAGCGCGTAGCTCGTCTTGCCGCTGTTCGGCAGGCCGATGCCGTGCACCAGGCCGCGCACGCTACAGTCGGTGGGCTTGGTGCGGAACCCTGACACCTCGGGTGACCACGGCTGGAAGGCGATCTTCCGCAACCGACCGGAGAAGTTCCGTTCAGGGATGTCTGGCCGGTTCGCCAGCACGCGATCCATCCTCTGCGCCGCTTGCCGCAGCATCCTCGGCGTCAGGCGCACCGGGCGTCGCCGTCGTGCGGTGAGCAGAGGCAGCGAGCGAAGCTCTACCGGGATCTCGATCTTCGGGATGGCGACCATTTCGTCGGAGCCCGTGAAGGAGTTCGTGAACCCGTACACCTCTCCGGGCTCTGCCACTCGGGTGACCCGCGGAGGCGCGTAGGGCACCGGCCGGTCGATCACCGCTCTGTACAGCTCGAACCGGGTGGCGAGCGCCGAGGGATCCCGCATCCGGTACCAGACCCCTGCTGCCTCTCCGTCTTCGCTCTGGCCGCGTGCTGGCAGCCGCCTGAAGCCTCGCAGCCCTTCCGGCAGCTTGTCGTACTCGCCGAGGCTTCGCAGCCAGCGGCTCCCTGACCCATACCGTCCCAGCAACAAGCCCAGACGGTGCAGTCGGCCGGCCATCACGGCATCACCGGGGCGCGGAGCGATGTAGCGGGACAGCATTGACCACAAACAGTCCACTGGCTCGTTGGGGAAGTGATCCGCCATGAAGGTCAGACCGAGCTCGATGGCGAAGAACTCGCGCTTCTGCAGCGGCCGGACCGCGTCCTGGGAGATGCCCTCGGCTTCCGCCAGATCCTCGTACCAGCCTGTCACCTCGCGCACGAGTTACCGCCCTGCCGCGCCAGCGCGCGCCTGACCTCCGTGAGCAACTGCTTCTCGGTGACCACCTTGAAGGGGCGCGCTGGATCCGTGCGGCCGGCGAGCTCCGTGCGCAGATCTGTAAGGTAGCCGGGGACCTGGGCGCGGTGCTCCGGCACCACGAGAAACCGCCGATCGCACTCAGGCTCGATGGGCCACCTGAACGATCTGGCCAGGAGAACCGGGCTGGCCCAGTCCTTCTCGTCCGTGCCCCACAGCTCGCTCCGCTTCCCCCGTGGGACTCGGAAGCACACATCCAGGGCGTCGGGCTGGTCCGTACCGAGCCACAACAACGGCTCCAGTCCCAGCGCCCGTACGTTGTCGCAGACGCGCAGTTCGAACACACCGGCGTCGTGCACGAACCGGCGGGCACCGCGGTGGAGCACCCAGTAGAAGCCAAGCGTGGCCAGACGCAGGTTCTCGTAGCCCGTCTCACAGCCCGGCGTGCCGCAGTCCTCCTTCCGCTTCCCTCGCGCCTTGGACAGGGGAACGCCACACCGCGCGCACACGGCCAACGTCACGCCGTTCTCCGCAGGCCGGCGCTCATACACCGCGCGCACGAACTCCATCACATACGGTTCCCCAGCCGCAGGCCCTGTCGGCAGCTCCCGCTGCAGCGCCTGCACGTCCAGATCACTGATCACCGGCCGCTCGATCACCAGGCGCCGCAGCCGCACATAGATCCGCCAGGCGTCGTGCCTCTCGCGGGCATTGGCCTCCGCCACCAGTAGCAGCGCCTGGTGCACCCGATGCTCGGCGAGATGGGCCTCCGGATCTCCCCAGGCCCCCCGCACGGCCTCCTCGGCGAACTCGCTCGGCTCATCCCCCTCCAGCAGACACACGTCCGCATCGGCGGCTGAGAGAGCCATCGGCAGCGGCCACCGGCCCGGCGGTACCCGGCACAGCTCCAGCACCGCGTAGTCGTTGCGTGGCGGCTCAAGCCCTGCCCAGAAAAACCGCCACCACAGACGGGTGACCGCCTCCTGCCAGGCTCCCGGCAGACTGGTGTACCGCCTCTCCGCCCCGGACCAAGGGTGACGCGGCTGTCCGAGGCTCTCCAGCCGCCGATTCATCTCAACGAGGCCGTGAGAGAGCAGCGCGAGCAGGATGTAATCGTCCTCCCACACGGCCGCGCCGCGCTCCGGGCCAGCCTCGTCCACGCTCAACGCAGACACACGGACCCCTCTCCCACCTTGCGCCACCCAAAGTAATTACATTGTTGCAATGGGCGAGTGGCGCCTGTTGGGGTGGCTGGAACTTCCTCCTAACGGGGGACGCAGACTCTCCCTCCATCCTGCGTCTGGGCATCATCCCTCGCACGTTCCATACGTCATGGCGCCGTGCGCAGCCTGACTCGAGCCCCTTAGCTTGCGGCTCCGCCGCCATGAGCGTCGATGCCGCATCGCTCAGGTCGAGCAGGACCTCGCGGATGAACCGGATGTGCTGACACTCCGGGGGTTCCACTCGTCTGCCTTGATTAGCCGCCGAGCCACCCTTGAGCGCCTCCCAGCCCCCAGATTGCCATGGTGTGTAGCGGCGACCGCAGACCGAAAGGGCTGCTTCACTCTGGCGCCGGTCCGTCTAACCTGCGGAGCATGATTCGTGCTGTGGTGTTCGATGTCGGTGAGTGTCTTGTTGACGAAACCCGGGAGTACGGGACGTGGGCGGACTGGCTGGGGGTGCCGAGGCATACTTTCGCGGCGATGTTCGGCGCGGTCATCGCGCAGGGGCGTGACTACCGCGAGACGTTCCAGGAGTTCCGGCCCGGTTTCGACCTGGCCGAGGAGCGGGAGAGGCGCGCGGCGGCCGGGAAGGCGGAGTGGGTCGGCGAGGACGACCTCTATCCGGATGTGCGGCCGACGCTGGCGGCGCTGCGGGAGTCCGGCTTCTGGGTGGGTATCGCGGGGAATCAGACGGTACGGGCCGGCGGTCTGCTGCGCGGGTTGGACCTGCCCACAGAGCTGATCGCAACCAGCGACGACTGGGGTGCTTCGAAGCCCGACGTTGCGTTCTTCGAGCGGGTCATTGAGGCAACGCCGGCCGAGCCGAGCGAGATCCTTTACGTCGGCGACCGCCTCGACAACGACATCCGCCCGGCTGTGCAGGCTGGGCTCCTGACCGCTCTGATCCGACGCGGCCCCTGGGGCACCATCCAGCAGCGCGACCTGGACGCGGACGCGATCACGACGATGCGCATCGACTCACTGGCGGAGCTGCCTGAGAAGATCGCCAAGTTCAACGCTGAAGGGCGCTGACGGTCGTGCCTCAGTCATAGAGGCGGTCATCCACAGGTCCCGCACGCACTGTTCGTTCTGCCAGGGGGCGAGCGTGCGGCGAACCTAGCGGACGTGATCCATACCAGTGGCGTACCAGGTGATCGCCAGCTGGTCGAGCGCCTGGGCGGCGTACCTGCATGCCTCCTCCGGCCTTCCGTCGGCAGCCTCGACCGCGGCGAGATCGCCGAGGATGACGGTGCGCTGTTTGTCCGACTCGGGCGGTAGGTCGTCGAGTACTTCCTGGAGTGTCTGCCGGGCTTGCGGCAGGTGGCCGGCCTTCAGCTGCGTGTTGTCTTTGAACGCTGCCAGGCGGACCGGGCTGAACCAGTCGCTGACAGCTCGAATTCTTCTTAGCTGGCTGTTGCCGAACGAGCGGCGGCGGTTACGGCTGCTGCTCCACTGCGTTCCGGAAGTCTGGCGCGCCATGGTCGTCGAGTAGACGCTGCTCACGGCCCGCCCCAGCCACGGGCGTGTGGGACCTTGTCGCAGAGGCCCTACTCCTCTGCTGCGGCTCCACTCAGCCTCACTTCCTGTTGGATTCCGATCGTCCATGGATACGCATCGACCTTCTTTTGGCAATGGCGGGGCGCTGGGAGGAACAGACCTGGCTGAATAGACACATGGAGATTGGTGAGCACTGGGCCTACCGCGCCAGGCCGAAGGAGCTGGGCGCCGCGGTTCGCCGCGTCGAGATCGTTCGGGTGGGTGGGAGCGGCAGGTCTGGATGGCTCCACGTGCGGTTTCTGGAAGGTGATGACGCGGAACTGCAGGAGTGGGTCAACCCGAATTCTCTCGTGGCGCGTTGGGAGGACGTCGAGGCGTTCCGCGCGGACGATGCGCGCGAGCTCGCACTGGCCGAAGCGTCGCGGAGCGTTCGAGGAAGCGCCGAATTCGAGGCGGCGCGGTTCGTACTTGGATTTGTCCGCCCGAAGAGCAAGCTGCGTCTGCGGCGCGGCGCTGCTGACGCCGGGATCTTGGAGATGAGCTGCCTCGACGAAGGCGCCAGGCTTGTCGGGATGGAACCCGCAGAGCTTCGGGGCGATCCGATGGTCCACGAGAATCGCGAGGGGCAGTGTCTGGCTGGATGGGCGGTCACTGAGCGGCTCGCGCGTCACGTGGCCGGCCGTCTTGCCGACGGCATCCTCCCCGAGGTAGACCGCAGGCAGCAGGCCGTCGATCAGGAGCGTACCCAGTCCTCCTGGTACTCCTACAGCTGCCGGGACGACCGCAAGCTGGACGAGGAAGCGGCCGTCCTGCGGACCGTCCGGGAGTGGTGCGGCCAGGACAAGGCGGATCGCTACGACGAGCTGGTCGCCCTGCGCGACGAGGTCGTCCGGCTCGGGAAGCTCGTGGAGAAGTCGGTGAAGGCCCTACGCGACCGCGGGCACGGTGTCATCGCCTCCACCATTGAGCGCGACCTCGGGATCCATATCGCCAGCCTTGATCCAGACGTTCGTCGGTGAAGCTGTGCCACCGCTCCGGCTCCGGCTTGGGCTGAGCGGCTTCCACCTTGGGTTCCTCCTCCTTCGGAGGCTTCTCTTTCTCCGGCCGCTGGGGATGCCATCCACGGAGGAAGGGCCGTAGCTGGTCGCCCGTGGGGTCCGCGTGGAGGCTGTGGGCGGTGAGACCCCTTCCGGCCACGGTCGGGTCCAGCCGGTCGGCTTCCGCGTTCCCCCACGCTGACCACTCGCGTAGCCGCCCGGCTTCGTGGGGGTCGTCCGAGACGGAGGCGGCCTCATCGAGCGTGGCGCAGAAGGCCCGCATCTCCCCTGCAGCCCGCCACTGCGCCAGGGCGGTGCCGAACCGGTCGACCCGTACAGCATCCATTGCCTTGATCGTCGCGACGCTGACCGCCGCTTCCCACTCCCGCCGCGTACGCTTCTCCGCCTCAGCCTCCCGCCGACGGCGCTCCTCCTGCTCCTCGGCCTCTCGCAGGCGGCGTTCCTCCTCCTGCCACTCGCGCTCCTCGTGCAGACGCTGCTGCTCCGCCTCCCGCGCCAGCCGAGCCTGCTCCTCTTCCTCCGCGCGGGCCTTCAGTGCCCGGAAGATCGAGCCGATCTGGTCCTCCAACGGCTTCTTGGCTGTGTCGCCCCACTCCTTCTTCCAGCCGTAGTGGTAGCCGCTGCTGTAGCTCGATCCCTGGCTCACGACCAGTTCCAGTTCGCCGGACGGGACGAACCGCTGCGCCGGGGTGACCCGCTGCCAGTCGTACGTTCGTTTCCCCGGCTGCTTGGGCACGTACCGGACCTGCTGCTGCCGCTCACTGAAACTGATCTCGTACGTCCTGCCATGGACCGTGAGCAGCGGCCTCGGCTGCCTGCGCTTCTTCGACACCGCGATCTCGCCATGCCGTGCGAGGGCCTGCTCGGCGAGGAGCCGAAGGAGGGAGATCACTCGTGGGAGTACCTCATCCGAGATCTCGAAGGCGCTGTGGTCCGCGGTGACCGCCGCGATCACGTCCTCGACGTCGATGATCACTCGGCTCCGTGCCAGGCGGATCCGGTTCCACTCGGTGTCGTCCTCGCCCGTCACTCGGAGGAGGCCGAGGAAGAAGTCTCCCTTCGCCCGTCCGCTGTACTTCAGGTGGTAGCCCTCCGGCGCATACTGCCGCGCTGCGTCGAACGCCCGGCGATAGCGAGCCCGCTCCTCGGCGCTCGGGTCCGGGACCCGAAGGAATCGACCGGCCTCCTGCACCTGAGCGATTAAGGCCGCGCCGACCTCCGCCGGCGACTGCCGTGGCGGCCTCGCGGTACGCGTTGCTGTCGGCTTCGGCTCATGTGGGGGTGCCGTCCGCCGACGGGGAGGTGCCGCACCCTTCGGCTTCGGCTCGGCGGCTGCCGGTCGTTGCTTGCTCGGGTCGGGCTGTTCTGGGTGGTGGCCGTGTTCCAGGTAGAAGTGCCCGTCATCGGTGATCTCCGCCTGCCACTTCCCACCATGCTTGGGCATGGTGATGAGGCCCCGGTTCTTGAGGGCACGGGCGGTGAGGGCGGGTTCCGGGCTCCCAGAGGTAACAGGATCTGTTCCCTCTCCGATGCGGGTGAGTAAGGCCAGCTGTCGATCGTTGAGCGGCGACCATCGGTACATGGTGACCGTCGTACCGGTCCCGTCGAGCGCCTACAAGCAGAATGGTGATGTTCTCGCATTCTGTTGTCCGAGCGTCGCCACGACCGGACAGGCAGACCCGGCGCCCCGTGCTCGCGACAACACTGGAGGGGCTTGCCCCGCGTCTCCCATTTCAGCTCAGTCGGCAGAGCGCATCCAAGTGTGCTGAGAAGTTCGATCGCAGCCCTTCCAAGATTGCCTTCCCCCTCTCTGGGGCGGCGAGTGGTTACGGTGACCTTGTGACCTTGTTCAGTTACGCCAGCGACCTTCGCACTGCATCAACCAGCGACGATGCACGCACGTCGTCAGGGCCCCCGATGATGTGGTTCATCGCGTAGCCGAACGCGATGCCGTGCTCCCGGTCGGCAAATCCGAGTGATCCGCCGCGGCCGGTGTGGCCAAAGGAGTTAGGGCCGATCATGGGGTTGGTCTCAGTGGACAGCATGTATCCGGAGCTGAACCGGCTCGGTGCCACCAACACCTTGTCCGTGCCGCTGGCCTGCTCCCTGGTCGCTGATGCGAGGGTCTCTGGAGTGAGCAGCCGTACGCTGCCCACCGTGCCGATCACAGAGGCGTACATGCGCGCCAGGCTGCGTGCGGTGCTGACCCCGTTGGAGGCCGGGAGTTCCGCGGCCAGCACTTCGGGGGAGTTGAAGTCGATGGCGGCTGGCTCGGTGACCTGATACGCCCTGTTACTGAAGGAGTTCGGGTCGCGCCAGGCCGTGACCTGTTCGCGGAGCTCCTCCGGGATCGACTCCATGGGCACGGTGGTGAGGTCGACCTCGGGCTGCTGGTACACCATCTGGGTGACACGGTCGAGTTCACTCGTCGGCAACCCGATGAAGAAGTCCAGGCCCAGAGGGGCAGCGATCTCGTCGGCGAAGAAGCGGCCCGGCGTACGGCCAGATACTCGGTGGATAACCTCGCCGACCAACCAGCCCCAGGTCCGACCGTGATACCCGTGAGCCGTGCCTGGGGTCCACAGGGGACGTTGAACGGCCAGCGCGTCCGCCATCGGCTGCCAGGCCAGCGCATCGTTCAGCGGCACTGGTTGGTCCAGTGCAACCAGGCCAGCCTGGTGGGACAGCAGCCATCGCACCGGAATTTCCGCTTTGCCGTTCGCCGCGAACTCCGGCCAATACTTGGCCACCGGGGCGTCCAAGTCGAGCGCGCCTCGCTGGGCGAGCAGATGAACTGCGGTGGCGGTCGCGCCCTTCGTAGCCGAGTAGACCAGCTGCAGGGTGTCGCGCTGCCACGGGCGACCGGCGTCGGGGCCCGCTATCCCACCCCACAGGTCCACCACCGGCCGGCCATCTTGGTACACGCATACGGCAGCGCCGATGTCCCCGCGTTGATCGAAGTTCGCCGCGAACGCTTCGCGTACTGGCTCGAACCCGGCTGCGACCTCACCGTTGATCGTTGTCATGCGATCCATCCTGGCATTTCAGCCGCCTGCGCCGAGAGGGCTCTTTCGGAGCGCGCAACCCGAAACCAATCAAGCTGCACCGGGCAGTGACTGGAGACGCTCGCGGAATTCACGGACGGCCGGGACGGACTTGTGGGGTAGGAGCTGCTCGGTGAACTCCTTCAGACGATCCATGGCTCGCACGGAGCTGACTGTGTCTTCGAGGAGCTCGGCGCCGTAGTTGGCGGCGTCGAGGGCTCCGTCCAGGTCGTTGCCAGCGAGGCGAGCTTCGGCCAAACGGGCGGACCGTACAGCCTTGTCGCGAGGCGCGGCCTCCTTGACGGAGGTCTCTAGGGAGACCGTCGCGCGATCCAACTGACCGGAGCGCAACAGGACTTTTCCCTCGGTCGACTTCAGTTGTGCCTCGCCGAACCAGTCGAGCCAGTCCGGGTTGTCCTCCACTGTGTGGCGCTCCCATAGGGAAGCAGCGCGGTTGAGCGCCGTACCTGCCCTCTGGTGATCGCCGTCGCGAGAATGCGCCTCTGCTTTGTGCAGGTAGAGGAAGGACTGGGTGTCGGGCGACAACGTTCGCGGTGCGTTGTCGATGGCCGTCGAGATGAGATCGACTCGCTCGGCGGTCAGTCCGGCCTCAGAGACGTGGACCCCCATCTCCGCCAGGACGAAGGCACCGAAGGCGTCGTCGCCGGCAGTGCGGGCGCTGCGCATGGCCCCGATGTAGTACCGCTGCCCTGCGGAGCGCAGCCCTGCGTCATAGGCCATCCAGCCGGTCAGATGCGATACCCGAGCAGCCAGCGCGTATAGACGGGTGCGGATCTTGTCCGTGTATCGGCCGGCACTCAGGAGACTGGTGATCAGGGCGAGGTCGCCTCGTGCCTGTTCCAGGAGTCGGGCGCCTCCGAGTTGGTCGTCGAGTGTGCGGAGCGTGCTGATGCGCTGCTCGATCGTAGAGACCATCGTGTCGGTGACTTGATCTCCGTTGAGGGCGGACGCGAAGGCGGAGGGCGCCTCGGCCCAGCTCGCTGCCAGCCCCGTCAGGGCGGCGCCGGTGATGGTGAGGAAACCTCGACGGTCCATGCGGCCACTCCCCACCAGGTCAGCCAGTGCCTCGACGGTACCGGCCTCTGTCCAGGGAGCAGTGAGCCCGGTGACTTCCCATACGGGAAGCCATCGTGGCCATCCCTCCGTCTGGGCCCGCTCGTAAGGAACGCACAGCAGGTCAGCGAGGACGCGCTGAGCGTCGGCGTCCGGTTCCTGGCCCTGCTCCCACTTCCACACGGTGGTGCGGTTGGTCGCCAGAGGGATGCCCAGCTCCTCCCCCCGCGCCTGCATGAGTCGGGCGAGCTCGGCCTTCCCCCATCCGCTCGACTGGCGGACGAAGGTCAGTGGGTGCATTGCTAACGACTCACCAGCCACGACATGCCTCCCGTCAACTCCGTGCAGTAGTGGGGAGATTACCCACACCGAGTGAGCAAGGGAGCCCTCGGCGCCGAGAGAAACCCCCTAGAAACGTTCCAGCCCGATCTCCAGACGGCTTCACTCGTCATCAGCCGCTCAGCCGTCGACCTTGAGATGGGAGCACGTTCATGCCCCGTACGAGCACGACCTTCGGCAACAGCCACTTGGTGATCGAAACCGGTGCAGCCCGACCGGAAGCGACCACGATCGTCGAGCGCAAGGGCCTCGGTCACCCCGACACCCTCGCCGACCACCTGGCCGAGAGACTGTCCCGGGCCTACAGCCGGTACACCGTCCGCCACTTCGGCGCTGTCCTCCACCACAACTTCGACAAGCTCGCCCTGCTCGGCGGCGCCAGCGAGGTCCGGTACGGCGGTGGGGGTATGACTGCGCCCGTCCGGGTTCTGGTCAACGGCAGGGCCGCGCCGATGTGTGGCGATGTGCGCATCCCCGTCACCGAGATCGTCGAGACCGAGATCCGGGCGTTCTTCGCCGAGCGGCTCCCCGAGGTCTCGGACCACCTCGACATCGTCTTCAACATCACCAGCAACTCCAGCCCCGGAGCCGTACTCACCGGCGACGCAGTCCCCGACCGCACGCGGTGGTTCAACCCGCGCTCGATCGAAGACCTGCGCGAGCGGCGGATACGGCTGTCGAACGACACGTCGCTGGGGACGGGCTGGGCACCCGAGAACTCCTTCGAGTCGTTCGTACGGGAGGTCGTGGACCACTTCTCCGGCAGCAGCGACTTCACCCGCGCCCACTCATGGTGCGGCTCCGATGTCAAACTCATGGGCTACTGGGACGGTGAGCAGGCCGACGTCGTGCTGTGCGTCCCCCAGAAGTCCAGTCATGTTGCAAGCCGGGCGGAATACGTCCGCAACGCCGAGACCGTGCTCGACGAGTGCCACCGCATGGCCGCGCTCCGGCTGCCTGGTGTCACGGTCGGCTTTCGGCTCAACGCCCGTGACGTCCCTGAGAAGGACGAGCTGTACCTCACCTACACCGGCAGCTCGATCGAATCCGGGGACGAGGGAGTCGTCGGCCGGGGGAACCGGGTCAACGGTCTGATCACGCCCCTGCGCCCCATGAACCTGGAGGGCGCCAACGGCAAGAACCCCGTCTACCACGTCGGCAAGCTCTACAACATCGCGGCGCAGCGGCTTGCGCACCGACTGCACGAGGCCACGGGCCAGCACGCCGAGGTCCATCTCGTCAGTACGACCGGGCAGCGGCTCGACCAGCCGTGGCGCATTCTGGTGCGGCTCTCGTCGGCTGATGTGGAGGTCGACAAGGTGCGGGCCCTCGTCAACGAGGCCCTGGACGAGTTCCCTGCTCTGACCGACGAGCTCGTCTCGGACGGGATGGTGCTGAGCTGATGACGGCACGCTCGCTCGGCAGCGTCCTTCCAGGGGCACGGGACCGACTTCTGGCTCACTACGGGCCCGGTGCCGGCAAGTGGCTTGATACCGCCCCGCAGCTCCTGGAGGAGGCTGCCGAGCGGTGGAAGCTGACTCCACGGGGCTACTACGACGCGGGGCACTCCTCGGTCGTCGCCGTGGCCAGAGATATCCACGACACCCCCGTCCTGCTCAAAGCCTGGTACGAGTCCGCCCGCTACCGCGACGAGGTCACCGCGCTACGACTATGGGGCAGCGGCCCGACTGCGGACGTCATCGAGACTGCGGACGACCTGTCGGTTGCCTCGATGGAACTGGTGGGTGGCCGGCCGGGCGGCACGGCCAGGCCCGAGCGGGAAGTCCAGTTGGTGGCAGCAGCGATCCAGGGGCTCCATGCGATTGGCGCGAAGCAGGGCCGACCAGTGCTCCCTCGGCTGGGAGACCATCTCCAGCACACGGTGCTGCCACGCGTGGCGCGACGGGCGGTGACCCTCGATCTCGGGCGGCGAGAGTGTCTCGTACGTGAGGCAATGCCCGAACTTCAGGAGCTCAGGGAGTCGCCCGTCCGTACGACGGTCCTTCATGCCGACCTCTATCGGGAGAACGTGACCTTCGATGGCCGGCGGAACGCTCGGCTCATCGATCCGCATCCGATGGTCGGCGACGCGGCCTACGACTGGGCGTTCTGGAGCGTCTATTACGACTTCGGTCAGGCGACGTTCCAGCGTTTGGCGATCGCGTCGCGGATATCCCGGATCCCAGTTCCGGAGATCTCGGTCTGGTGCCGGGCCGTCGCCTTGGACGGGCTCCTCTACTACATGGAGGTCGGCGATCAGGCTCAGGAACCGGCCGCGGACGTTCTGGCCGCGCTGATGGCATCAGGCTTGGAGGGGTGAGGGGTAGGAATGACGACGCACATCCTGCGCCATGGGGAGACTCACTACAGCCGTCAGTACCTCGTGAACGGGGATCCGACGCGTCCGATCCTGCTCAGCCAGGACGGCGGCCTGTCCTGCGGCCTGGTCTGGCACACGTTGCCCTTGTGGCAGGTGTCCACGTGGCTCTGCAGCGAGTTTCCGCGGGCCCGTCAGACGGCTTCGAGGCTGATGGGCATCCCGGAGCCGCGCCCGGTGGTCGACCCTCGACTCAATGAGCTGGACTACGGCGACTTCGAAGGGGGCCCGTTCTTGAAGTACGCCTCCTGGTTGCAACAGCACGGCGGGCGGCGTCGGCCGCCGGGAGCGCGCGAGTCCCAGCGAGAAGGCATCAAGCGCATGCTCGAAGGGCTTCAGGCAGCTGTGGAGCACCCCAGCCCACGGATGATCGTCTGCCACGGGCTGCTGGTCTCGGTTCTCCACTGGCACCGGGAACGGTCAGCTGGCGATCCCATGCCGCTGTTCTTCCCGGAGGCGCCGTACGTCCAGCCGATCTCGTTCGAAGATGAGGACCTGCTGAGTCGTGTGAGTAGCCTCCTCGCCCACATTGCCGCAGAACCCGAAAGTGATTCGGGGTCGCGAGGTGATGCGGAGAAATCCCGGGCGGTTTCGGAACTGGATGTTGCTACCTTCGATCGGGTAAACCATCCGCACGCACAGAGGGATCTTCCCGATGCATGATGCTCGCGTTCTGATCGACATGGGCGAGGACGCCGTACGCCGCCTGGCCCGCCGTGGCTACACGCTGGACCTCTCCTCTCTGGAGAGCCTCCAGTCCCGTCGGAACAAGAGCATCCAGTCCGGTGGCGAGCTGCGCTCCGAGTCGAAGCGCATCGCGCAGGAGGTCCAGCAGACGGCGAAGGCGGGCGGCGACATCTCCGCCCTCAAGGAGACAGCGCGCAAGCTGAAGGAACAGATTCGGGAGACCGAGGCTGAGCAGGAGCGTATCCAGCAGGAGCTGACCGAACTGCTGCTCACCATCCCCAACCTGCCCGCCGACGAGGCACCCGACGGCGACTCGGAGGAATTCGCCGTCGAGCAGCGTCGTGTCGGCACCCCGCCGGCCTTCTCTTTCGAGCCCAAGGACCACGTCGACCTCGGTGAGGCCATGGGCATCCTGGACTTCGGCCGGGCGACCAAGCTGTCCGGACCACGTTTCAGCGTCCTGCGCGGTGTCGGGGCGGCCCTGGAGCGCGCGCTGGCGACGCTCTTCCTCGACTTGCACACCCGCCGCCACGGCTACGTCGAGCACTCGGTCCCGTTCCTGGTCAGCCGCAAGACGATGACCGGGACAGGCCAGCTGCCGAAGTTCGAGGAGGACCTGTTCAAGACGGGCGTCGCGGACCGGGACCTGTTCTTGATCCCCACGGCTGAGGTCCCGCTCACGAACCTGTACGCGGACGAGATCATCCCGCCGTCCGAGCTCCCGACCGCGCTGACCGCGCACACGCCGTGCTTCCGCTCGGAGGCTGGCTCGTACGGTCGTGACACCCGCGGCCTGATCCGCCAGCACCAGTTCGCCAAGGTCGAGATGGTGCGTATCGCCGCACCGGAGCAGGCCCGTGCCGAGATGGAGAAGATGGTCGGCCACGCCGAGGCGTGCCTGAAAGAACTGGACCTGGCTTACCGAGTGGTCACGCTCGCCGCCGGCGACACCGGCTTCTCCGCCCAGCTCACGTACGACCTCGAAGTCTGGCTGCCCAGCCAGGCCACCTACCGCGAGATCTCCTCGGTCTCCGACTTCGGCACCTTCCAGGGCCGCCGCGCGGGCATCCGCACCCGCGACGAGAACGGCAAGCCCACCCCGGCAGCCACGGTCAACGGCTCCGGACTGCCGATCGGCCGCACTCTCGCGGCCGTCCTTGAACAGCACCAGCAGGCCGACGGCTCGGTACTGCTGCCCGAATCCCTCGTGAAGTACCTCGGCTTCCGCCGGATCAAGGCGGACGGAACCCCCTCGGAGGAATAGGTGCTAGTCGGCGTCTGCGACTTCCCCGGTAGTTACGCATTCCCCCCGGCCGGATACGGCGGGATCGAACGATGGCTCTGGGCAGTCGCCGTAGGAGCCCGCACCGCAGGCGCCGACGTGCACCTCATCGGGCCGGGCTGGCTTGAGGACCTCGAAGACCAGTGGGTCCGCAAGCCGGTCCGCCTTGAGGACATCACCGCAGGCTCCCTCGCCGAGCGGGATCTGAGATCCGCCGGCTACGACCTTCTCGTCGTCGGCCACGAATACCCATCCCGACCGGCATGGGTCCGAACCTGGCGCGAGCTGGACTGCGACGTCGCCACCTTCCAGCATTCGCCGACGTTCCAGCACACTGCCACCACCTTCGACGGCGAGCGGTCACGGCTCTACTGCTATTCGCCCGAGATGGTCGAGCGGTACGCCTCCTGCAACCCGATCGCCGAGCTCGCCGTCCACCTGGGGCTCGACGAAGAGGAGCCCCCAGCCGTGAAGGGCCGGGACCTCGTGTGGCTCGGACGGATAGACGAGGACAAGGCGCCCCACCTCGCCGTACGGGCGGCGCAGATTCTCGGACGCCGGATACGCATCGTCGGCCCCGTTTTCGATGAGGACTACGTTCGCCGCTACCAGACGACCTTCGCCTCGGACCACGTGGAATGGATCGGGGAATTGGGCGGATCGGCCAAGACAGCCGCCATCGCTGAGGGCTCGGTCTTCGTCTACACCTACGCGCGGGACTACGTGGAGGCCGGTGCAGCCGTCTTTGGTGAGTCCCTGCGGGCCGGAACCCCCATCGCGGCCTTGACCTGGCGTGAGGGCACCTGCGCCCAAGCGGCGATCTGCGACCGCACCGGTGCCTCTGTCGTCGCCGATCCCTCGGCCGACGACGAGAGCGCGGTCCGTGCGCTCGCTAAGGCCATCGAGCGTGCCTCCGTCCTCGACCCCTCCGAGGTCCAGACAACCGCCATGGCGCGCTTTGACCCCGCGGGCCACTTCAAGGCCCTGGCGGCGCTCTGATGGAGAGCCACTCGCGAGCCCACCAGGCAGTCGCCGCCTTACGCCACGTGCTCGGCCCTCAATGGGAGTTCTCCCTTCCCGATCCTGCCAACCGCACCTTCGAGATTCGTCACCGCAACCGCGGAACGCTGTACATCCCGCCGCGCTCGACTCCATCGTGGACCGAGCTGCTGACCACCCTCACCACGGCTTTCGCCGCGCGAGACGTCATACGGGATGAGTGCCTACCCTTGCGCTGGGGCCGCGAGACCGAGCTGACGATCTCTGCTGTGCAGGCCCTCGATCCCCTGCTAAAGGGCGGTCGCGCCCTCACGTACCGCAAGGGCTTCCTCCCTCAGCCCGTGGTCCGATTCACTGGAGACCGCGATGAACGCGGAGACCTGCTCGACGGTTTCCTGACGGCCTTCGTCAACGTCTCCCGGGTCCAGCCCATCACCAGCATCGGCGAATATGCCGAGGCGCTGGATGACTGGCTCTTCGTCCTCTCTCGACTTGGTTTCCACGCCAGGCACATAGAGATCCACGGGCGCGTCGAGGTGTGGCATCGCAGGCAGGTCGCGGGAGTGACCCTGATGTTCAACCACCTGGACCTCGCCATCGGTGATCTCGTTCTCCTGTGGAACACGGAGAATCCGGAGAGCATGGGTCTGGACCTCGGTACGGGGCTCGAACGCCTCGCCTGGGCGCGGACCCGTCGGGACTGGAACGGGCTGGTGTTTGGCTCGTTCGCCGAGGCTGCGCCCGCCTGCGTCCTGGACGCGGTCCGGACGGCGACACTTCTACTGGGGAGCGGCATCACACCCTCGGCGAGGGGTGCCGGCGGCGTCGCCCGGCGAGTGATTGCGACCATCCCGCCCAGCCTTGTAAAGCTGGGGGTCAGTGCCATTGTCCGATCGTTCCACCAGCATTGGGCGGTCAGCACGAATCTTCCGGTGCCGTGGCCTGCGATCTGCAGTGCCATGGAGGAGGAGGTCGCCAGCCGATCCGTTCGCAAGTCTCCTCGGCGCCATGTTGGTGGAGAGCTTGTGACGCCGGACGGGGCCTGTCCTCCTGACGACGGCCTGGTGCGGAGTGTTGCTCAGCCTGACACCAGCCACTGACAAAGGAGTTGGGCCTTCCCGGAGCGTGAGTCGCGATCGCCGGAAGCGTTGGGCGAATACAGCTGACGGGCCCGACCGTGGGGTGGTCGGGCCCATCAGCCGACTATCGGTTTGGAACCGCTTTCCCCGAGTGATGCGCGCAGGGGTCTGCGGCGTCAGAGCCGAGGGCGGTGCTTGACCGGTCGGTAGGTCACCGTGACCGGTTCGGGCGGGACGTCGGTGGCGTGACCGTGGGAGGGGGCTGCACGGCCGTCTTCGGAGTGGCCCGGACCTGGGTAGTGGTGCTGCGGGCTTGTGCGGCACGGGCGCGGGGGCTGGGTGCGTGGCGCTCACCGAGACGCTGGATGCGCCAGGTGAGGACTTCGGCCGGTGAACGGGCATCGTCCAGTGGGCGTTGCCCGGCTGCTTGGTGGAGCAGGACGGCGGGGTCGTGGCCCGCGCTTTCTGCGTCCGCGAGCGCGGCCGTCAGTGAGTCCCAGGCGGTCTCGTCAAGGATCTGCTCGGCGTAGGCGGGCACGGCCCTGTTCAGGTACTTGGCGTATCGGCGCTCGGTGTCAGCGGGCGGCTTCCGTTCGGCGAGCCGTGCCAGCGGGGCCTGTGCGGCCTGCCCGTACGCGGCCTGGAGGTGTAGCAGGGTCTGCCGGGCTGCGGCTATCTGCTGGTCGTGGTGGTGCAGCGCGCTCTGGCGGCGCACAGCGATGACAGTGAGGATGGCGGCATCCACGAGCATGGCCACGAGGCCGTCGTCGGCGGGGCGGCTGCGCATGGTCTTCAGCGCGCCGCGCAGCGCGCGAGCGTGCTGGTGGTCTACGCGGGCACGGGTGTTGACCGCGCACTCGAACGTGAAGGCTGCCTGGCGCAGCTCGGCGCGGAGGTGGACGGGGGCGAGGGCGGGCAGGGCATAGAGGATCTCTCCGAATGCCACCAGATGTGCCGAGGCTGCCGCGGGGTCGTCATTGGCGAGGCAGTGGGGGATCCGCTCGATGGCGGCGGTGGCCTGGTGCCACGGGTTCGGCCGTGGCCGGCCTGCCGGCTGCGGGGCGGCGAGTTCGGTGGCGGCGAGGCGTTCTTGGACCTTGGGTAGTGACAGGTCGGTGGCGAGGCTCGAGCCGGAGTACCAGATGGGCTCGCCGTCGGCGTTCGTGTCGCCGGGCAGCGCGACTTTATAGCCCTGCAGATCGCCCGAGGGCAGAGTGCGGGTTTCGACCTGCAGGCCCGCGTCGGCGAGCAGGCCCAGGAACTCGTCCACGTTGTGGGCGTGGGAGAGCGTCGTGCGCACCATGAGGCGCAGCTCCTCGCGCACGGCTCGGCTGCATCCGTTGCGGGCGGCCTTCTCCGTCTCCGCCCTGGCGGGGCGCTTGGCGGCGGGCCAGGAGTCGCGGTCGCGGTTGACCTGATGGAGGCCGAAGTCGTGCTCGATCTGGGTGAGTGCGGTCATGGCGCGGTGGTAGTCGTTCCAGTTGCGCGGTGGGCGCAGGTCCCCGCGCATCTTGGTGGCGACGATGTGGATGTGGTCGTCCGCGTGGCGCACGGCGACCCACCGGCAGCCGTCCGGATCACCGTCGGGGGCGATGCCGGTGGCGTGCAGGACGCGGCGGGCGATGGTGCCCCACTCTGTATCGGTCAGGGTGCGGTCCTCGGGAGCGGCACGCAGCGAGCAGTGCCACACGTGCCCCTCCGGGGCCTTGTCGTCGGCCTGAGCGACCCGCAGGTCGAGGGCCTTGACGAGCTGGCCCATCCGCTCCCTGTGACCGGGACTGTCCTTCGGGCCAGGATCCGGGACGAAGCTGTCCCAGGAGGCGACGATGTGCTGGTCGGTGTGCTCATTGGCACGACCCTTGTCGAACAGGTAGATCAGGACACCGCGGGTGTTGCTGCCCGGCTTGACGATGTTGGCGATCACGCCCGGCCGCCCTTCCCCTCTGCGGCCCGGAACGCGGCCTCGTCCACGGCCCTGACCGTATTCCGGGCGGTGGTGAGCAGGCGCTCGGACCGGTCGAGTATCACCGCGTCCACAGTGTGTGGATCGCCCCCGGAGTTGAGTCGGCGGGCGATCTGGTTGACGTTGTTGCCCATGCGGGCAATCTGGGCTCGCAGGGCGGCCAGCTCGTCGATCGTGTCGTCGTAGACCGTGCGTTGGGCGGGCAAATGCTCCTCACCGTTGACGAAGGCCATGACGACCGCGCCGACCAGGTGCGCGCCGGTGATGTGCAACGACTTCGCCTTGGCCAGGATCCTCGACTTCTCGTCCACGCTGTAGCGGGCGTCGACACGCTTCTTTCGCTGGCCGTCGCTGCTGGCCTCGCGGCGGCGGGCGACACGGTAGAGCGCGGCTTCATCGGCAGCACAGGCAACGGCAGATGATGCCTGCGCGGAGTCGACAGCGTCACCCACCCCCTCCTGCTCCGGCACGCCCTCGTGCCGGAGTTCCTCCTCAGCCACCCCCGGGGCGGAGGAGTCTGCGTTGGACCGGCCAGCGGACCGTCCAACGCCATTGCTTGCTCCGCCTTGGGCTGAGGTGGCGGTTGAGGTGCTGCGAGGGGTGTGGTGGTCGTGGTGCTGATCGTGCACGAGGTGTGTCTCCGTGGGGTGAGGGGGATGTGGCTCTGCCTGTGCCGAGAGAACGGGGGATGGCTGAGCCGAAGGGGGCTCTCCGAAGGCCGAGAGGTTGTTGTCTCGGCGCGGGTGGCTTGGCGGTCGGCGTAGCTCAGGTGAATGGCCGCAGCGTGGGAGTGGGCCTGGCGGCGTTGTCGAGATGGCGGCGCCAGGCGTTGGCGGAACGCCGTCCGCGGTTCGCCAACGCCTGGCGGTTATGCGGCTTGGGTGGTGCCGGCGGCGGATTCGAGTTCCGCCATGACGGCTTCGGCGGCCTCTTTGGCGAGGTCCTTGCGGATCGTGTAGCCCTTGTCCCGGACCGCGTCCTCCAGGTTCGTGCGAGAGACCTTGCCGGTCTGGGCGCCGATGGCGCGGGCTGTTGCCAGCAGCACGTCGTCAGGGACGGTGGTCTTGCGCCCGCCCTTCTTGGGCACTGTCTCGGCCGCCGGCGCCACGGGGATGGTGCCCTTCGCCTCGCGGGCGGATGTGCTGCTCGCCTTGGCAAGGGGAGCTGTGCTGGCGTCGTCCGCTTGTTCCTGGCGGACCTGGCGGACCTGGCGGACCTGGCGGATCGGCTCGGGCGTGGCGGCTTCGGCAGTCGGAGCGGCGGAGGGCGCTACCGCCGCCACGCCGTTGGCGGTGAGGTGGCGGCGGATGACGAGGTAGAGGTGGACGGCCCCGGCGAGGGCGAGCGGGGCGATGGAGGAGAGTCCGCCGACGGTGAGGTCGTCGAGGCGGAGCTTGGTGCGGTGGTTGAGGTGGATGGCGTGCAGCGCGTTGGCCCAGATGCTTGTGGCGGTGGCCAGCCCGACGAGCGCCCACACGTACAGGCGGGAGCGCAAGGGGGCGGTGCGCAGGATGATCAGGGCGCAGATGCCGATGGCGATGAACCCGTCGATCACCAGTGGGAAGGCGTAGGTCAGCAGTCCGCTGATGTGGACGGCGACGGCCATCTGCCGCAGCGCGTCGTAGGAGAGGGCGAAGCCGATGGCACCGAGTAGGGCGATACCGAGGCGGATCGTGGCGGTACCGGATATGACGGCGGGGGTGGCGCCGACGGAGGTGGATGCAGGCAAGTGGAGGCACTCCAGGTGGGGATGGCGGCCTGGCGCCGGGGGAGAGGCTGTGGGGCGAGGACGCAGGGCGCAAGGGCCCGTTAATACGCGGGCTGCCTTCTGCGGTCGGTACCGCCCAGGATGACGCGGGTGGTCATCTCGGCGAGACGGGAAGCGACGCGGTCGCCGACGGCTCCGCGCAGCTCGCCGATGGGCAGGTTGGTGGTGACCAGGGTCGGGAGCATCTCGTTGTAGCGGCGGTTGATCAGCCGGTACGTCAGCCCTTCCGTCCACTCCGACGTCTTGGCTGCGCCGAGGTCATCGAGGATCAGTAGCGGGCAGCGGCCGAGATCCCACAGGGTGCGCTCGGGATCATGGCCTTGCCGGGGGCGAAGACTGGCATAGAGATCGGCTGCGGTCGTGGCGTCCCAGCGGAGCCGGACACCGGCGGCAAGGAGCGAGCGCACCGCGCCGTACGCCTGGTGGGTCTTGCCGGTGCCGGTAGGACCGGCAATCAGCAACGACGGGCCGTCTGAGATCCCAGGTGCCCCGCCAGGGCCGGGGCGGCCGGTGCGGGCGATCTCGTCGACCCAGGCGGTGACCTCCGGGTGGTCGGCGAGAGCGCTGCGGTAGCGGGCCGGGATGCGGGCGTCGGCCAGTTCCGGCGCGGTCACTGGCTCGGCGGGGGGCTCCACAGGGGCCGTGGTGGGGTCTATGCCCCGGTCGGCGAGGATCGCGTCGAGACGGTCGGCCATGCGCCCGACACGCTGTGGCTCACGGGTCGCTGTAGTCACAGCTCACCCCCGTACGCGGCCTCGATGTCGGTGGGATTGGTCCAGGGCCGGTGCGGCGCCGGAGCGACCGGTGCGGCGTTCATGGCCTCGTTGACGAGGCTCGGCAGGACGCTGGGGCTCAGACCCTTGGTGCGCAGGCGCTCCAGCCCGGCACGGAGATGTGCGGGAGCGATGCGCTCGGCGAGAAGCTGGTTGACCTCGCGACCGAGATGGCCGAGGAACTTCTCTGGCGGGCGATGGGCGCACGCTGCGACGTACTCGCCGATCAACTGCTTGGCCGAGACGGCATCCGGCGCGGGGCCGCCTGCGGCCCCCGTAGGTACTGATCCTAGATCCATGATCCTAGGTCCTAGATCCGGACCGTGAGGACTCACGGAGTCCTCCGTGAGTCCTCCCTGCACCGTCATGGAGGGCTCATGGAAACCGCTCTGACCTGGCGCTTCGCACTTCGCTGAGGGTTCGCGAATTTCCCGTGAGCCCTCCGCGAGTGCTCCGCGAGGGCTCACGGAGGGCTCCCTGAGGTCTCCCTGCGGCACCCCTGCGGTCGCGTGGCGTGGCGCTCCATCGTGGTGGGGACAGGCGGGATGGCGGACACCGCTGGGCCGGTTGATCTTCTGGTGCCTGCTGAAGGTGACGACGTGCAGGTACCGCTTGCCGTCCTCGCCCTCGTAGCGGCAGATCAGGTCGGCGCTGGCGAGCTGGGCCAGGTCGTCTTCGACACCCAGGGGGCCGTGCTCGGGCCGTAGGGACCACAGCAGTCCGGCGATAACAGCAGCCTGGTCGCGGAAGCGGCCATGGTCGTCCGCCTGGGTGAGCAGGCCGAAGAAGGTCCGCTCGGCCGTGACGGTGACCTGGGCGAGCGACTCGGAAGCGAAGGCTTCCGGCTTGATGGTGCGTATGCGCGCCATGCCTTATCGCCCCGCCTTCGCGGACGGCTGGCGCAAGGGAGATGCGGGGGCAGTACGTGGGCACGTACTGTGGAGCATAGATCTCCTCACACGGCAGGCCATCGGGGCGGCAACCCCGGCCTTGCCGGTTGTCGTTCAGGGATGGGCGGTTGGTGGGGGTTTCGCTTCGGCCCCGGTGTTCGCGCACCGGGGCTTCTTGCGTTGTCGGGCGCCGTGGCGTCCGGAGATCAATTATACCAGGATTCTGCCTGGCGCAGAAGCGTATTGCGTCACGCAGAACCCATGCTACTCTTTTGGTACTGCAAATCGCAGTGCCCCGATGCCTGACGAAGAGGAGTTGGTTGTGGAAGGTGATGAGGCGCCCGACGAGTCCCTGATGCTCCGGGGCGAGGAGAACGTCGCCGTGCGGATCAAGCTGGAGCGGGAAGCCCGCAGCTGGAGCACCAACGCGGTGTCGGACCAGCTGAACGAAGCGGGCTACGAGATCAACCCGTCCGCCGTGTGGCGCATCGAGAACCACAAGCGGCGGGTCAACCTCGACGAGGCGATCGGCTTCGCCGAGCTCTTCGGCATCTCCCTCGAAAACCTCGTCGGCCCGCCGAGACTGGCCGCGCACACCCGCGCGATGGAACTCATCGAGGACATCCGCCGCCGCTACCGCGAGATGCGCCTGGCCAACCGCGCTGCCGCCGAGGCCCGCGACGCCCTCGACGCCTATCTCGCACAACACCCCGATCTGCGGGAAGAGGCCGACGTCCTCGTCTCGAACGCCATCGCCGAGGACATCATGGCCTCCACGCCACCACCCGGCCTCCTGCAGCAGGCACCACCGACGCAGCCGGAAGCGGACCACCCCGACACCGACTCCGACCGCTGACTCTCCCCGGCGCGGGTGCCGCGAACGCCCATGACCGGAGCACAAAAGCACCAACCGCCCATCCCTGAACGACGACCGGCGAAACCGGGGTTGCCGCCCCGTGCCGGCCAGATGAGGACCCACCCTTGCCCCGAGCTGCAACACCCCCTGCCCTGCCTTCGCCCTCGCACATGGTCGGGGAGGTGAACACCCCCACCGACCGCCTGCTCACCGTGGCTGAGGTCGCCGAGCAGCTGGGCACCGGTGAGCGCTTCCCGCGTCGCCTGATCGCGGAGCGGCGCATCCGCTACGTCAAGGTCGGCCGCCACGTCCGCATCCCGCAGAGCGCTCTCGACGCGTACATCGCGGCCCGGACAGTAGAGCCGGTGCGCCAGGCACGCTCCCGCTTCCGGCTGGCGGCCTGATGGCCCGCAAGCGCAAGCCGCAGCGGCGGCGCTACGGATCCGTGCGCCGGCTTCCCTCGGGACGCTGGCAGGCCCGCTACCCGGATACGAACGGAGACCTGCGCGCAGCGCCGGAGACGTTCGAGACGAAGACCGACGCGGAGGTCTGGCTCAGCCAGACCGAGGCCGACCAGTCGCGCGGCGACTGGATCGACCCGAATGCCGGTGCGGTCAACTTCCTGGTGTACGCCACGAAGTGGATCGACGAGCGAGGAGTCGCCGACACGACGGATGAGCTGTATCGCAGGCTGCTGCGCCTGCACCTGGAGCCCTTCCTCGGCGACCTGGACGTCAACGAGATCAGCACGGCAAGGGTCAGGTCTTGGCGTGCCGAGCGGCTGAAGGCGACGGGCATGACCACCGTCGCCAAGTCCTACCGCCTGCTCAAGGCGATCATGGAGACCGCCCTCGATGACGACATGATCAAGAGGAACCCGTGCCGGATCAGGGGCGCGGGCAAGGAGGAGGCTGACGAGCGCCCCGTTGCCACCGTCGATCAGGTCTTCGACCTCGCCGATGGGATCGGGCTGCGCTGGCGGCTGATGATCCTCCTCGGCGCATTCGCCTCGATGCGCCCGGAGGAGCTGGCGGAGCTGAGGCGTAAGGACGTCAACCTGGCAGAGGGGTCGGTCTGGGTCAAGCGCGCCGCACCGGAGCTGACCACGGGCAAGCGGGTGCTCGGTGACCCGAAGTCCCGTGCCGGTAAACGGGAGATCGTGCTGCCCTCGTCTGTGCTCGTCGACCTGCGGCAGCACCTGGACTGGTTCGCCGAGCAGGGTCCGGAGGGGCTGGTCTTCGTCGGGGAGCGCGGGGCGCCCTTCCGTCGGTCCACCTTCGGACGCAAGTACCGCAAGGCAAGGAAGAAGGTCGGCCTTCCGGACGACTTCCGCTTCTACGACCTGCGGCACACCGGCAACACCCTGGCCGCTGACACCGGCGCCAAGCTCAAGGACCTCATGGTCCGCGCGGGTCAGTCCAGCGAGCGGGCGCAGCTGATCTACCAGCACTCCAAGAGGACGCACCAGCGCAAGATAGCCGCGAGCATGGACGCCGACGTACGCCGTCAGCGCCAAGGTGCCTCCGAGCAGCAGGAGCAAGAAAGTGAGTTGGCCACCGTTCACCGGCTCCGCGCCCGCCCTGGCGCAGCTGCGCCAGGGCCGGAGGAGGGCGATCTGCAGAATGCGGTGTTGCCTGACCCGCGCTGATACGTGAGACGGGCAGGGCCGGCAGTACGCCGGCCCTGCCCCTCTCGTGCTCTTGGATGTGTAACCGGCGCGGCGCGCGTATCGTCCGTCACTCGTCCGGGCGGAGCCTGCGGTTGTTGCCGGAGCTTCCGGTGTCGAGGTCCAGGAGCTTGGGCAGGGGCGTGCCGCCGTTCCAGAAGCCCAGCAGATCGACGTCGATGAGTGCCAGGTGGTGTTTAGCGGCGAAGTCCCGGGCGGGCTTGGTGAAGACGCACGAGGCGACAAAGACCGGGGCGTCGGCTCCATGCTCGGAGCGAGCAGTGCCGTTGAATGTCTGCAGATCCCTGCTGCCGACCGAGCGGTGTTTGGCATACCGCTTGCACTGGATTACCAACTTGCGGCCGTCGGGGAGCCACCCGGTCACATCAGCGCCCAGATCGCCCCTGCCGCCGACGCGGCGGACGTCGGTGCGCCATCACGTCGGCACAGCTCGGCCACGTACTCCTCGAACATTCGGTCGCCCATTACCCAGACCGCGTCCAGAGACCTCCGGGCCTGCACGCGGGCCTGTTCCGCGAGCCGGGCTCGCTCACCTCGCGCCTCGCGTCGCCCGGCGCGCACAAGGCCAACGACCACTCCAGCCCCAGCCAGTGTGGCTAACACCAGCAGTACCGTGCCCATATCCCCCGGCCTTCCCCTGCCTTCGATTGCCTGCCTGTTCCACGCTCCCCAATCTGCCGGGGCCTATCCGGCGATCGATATCGCAAAGAGCGCATTCGCAGCTGCATCGAGACCCCGCCCGCCTTGCGGCGTGACGCACCCCACAGAAGGTCCGTCTCGTGATTCGAGATGACGGCCGGTCAACTTGCTCGGGAAGGGCTGGCGCGTGCCAATACGGTGCGGTGCTCGGTGCGTTATGGCACGTGACTGGCACGCGGCTCAGAAATGGTCTAGACAACGAACGAGCCCCAGGCCGCTGACCTGGGGCTTTCATGTGGAGCGGGTGACGAGAATCGAACTCGCGCTCTGAGCTTGGGAAGCTCATGTTCTACCATTAAACTACACCCGCGAAAGATCACCGTTACGGCGTCTCACCGTTGCACACTGTACCCCATTGCTGGCCCGTGGTGTATCCGGCCATCCGTCGTGAGCACCGTGATCGTCCTGACCTGTCGTGGGGTCTCCCGTCGTTCGGGCTCGCGTTCCGCGTCCACGCGACTTCTCCGCCCCCTCGCCCCTCCGCCTCACCCCTCTTCCGTCATCCCGTGCCCTTCCCGGGGGTTGCTCGCCGCGCCACCGGGCACGCGCCCTCGCAAGGCACGTCGGGGAGGAGCCCCGGGGGTGTCGCGCGGGAGTGTGCGGCGGGTTGTACGGTGCCTGTTCGGGCCCGCGCCCGGAGCGTCTGCCGATCCGTCTCCGGGGTGTCCCGGGTCCGTCGGTGAGCCGCGTTCCGATCCGCCGCCGGCTTCGCGCCGGGGCCCGACCCGGCTCGCCTCCGGAGCGTCCGTGGGGCGCCTGTCGGGGTGTGTCCCGGCAGTGTCCGGAGGGTCGCGGCAGGCCCGCGTCGGGGGTGTTCCGGCGCTGTCGCCCGGACGGGGATGCGGGTGTGGGGTATGGCAGTTGAGGCGTACCGTGGGGGCCGGAGTGCCGCGTACGGAGGCGTCCGGACCATCCCCTAATGTGGCTTTTGTCTTGCACGTTCTTTGGGGAAGGGACTCGATGGAGCGCACCGTCGTTCGTTGTGCCGAAGGGCACGTTTTCAGCACCGCGTCGTTCCCGCTGCAGAACCTCGGTACCGACCGGCTCGGCCCCGGACGGCTCCTGCGCTGTCCCCGGTGCGCCCGGTTGCGCCACTCGGTGCCGGTACCGGTCGCCGTGCCGGCGCCGGCCGCCGCGGCCGGCCCGGAGTGGCGCCGCGCCTGACAGCCGGCAGCCGCCTCGGTGCGCCGCCCCGTCGGCCGGCCGCACAGCAGCCGGCCGCAGGGGGCTCGCCGGGGCGGGACGACCGCTCGCAGCGAAGGGTGGGCCCGGTCCGATTGGGCCGGGCCCAGCCCGTCCGCGTACCCTTCGACCCGTGCTTCTCTCTGACAAGGACATCCGGACCGAGATCGACGCCGGCCGGGTCCGGATCGATCCTTACGACCCCGACATGGTGCAGCCGTCCAGCATCGACGTACGGCTGGACCGCTTCTTCCGGGTGTTCGAGAACCACCGGTACCCCCACATCGACCCCGCCACGGAGCAGAGCGACCTCACCCGGCTCGTGGAGCCCGAGGGGGACGAGGCCTTCATCCTGCACCCCGGCGAGTTCGTGCTGGCCTCCACCTACGAGGTCATCACGCTCCCCGACGACATCGCGTCGCGGCTGGAGGGCAAGTCCAGCCTGGGCCGGCTCGGCCTGCTGACGCACTCCACCGCCGGCTTCATCGACCCCGGCTTCTCGGGCCACGTGACGCTGGAGCTGTCGAACGTCGCCACGCTGCCGATCAAGCTGTGGCCGGGCATGAAGATCGGGCAGCTGTGCATGTTCCGGCTGACCTCGCCCGCCGAGCACCCGTACGGCTCGGCGAAGTACCAGTCCCGGTACCAGGGGCAGCGGGGGCCCACGCCCTCTCGCTCCTTCAAGAATTTCCACCGCACACAGGTCTGAGACAGGGAAGAGACGGGGCGGAACGAAGTGAGTGACGAGCGGGAGAACCTGACCTACCCCCTCTTCGGGCAGGCGATACGCGAGCTGGCCCAGACCGTGGCCGACGACGGGTACGAGCCGGACATCATCCTCTCCATCGCGCGCGGCGGCCTCTTCGTCGCCGGTGGTCTCGGCTACGCGCTGGACGTGAAGAACCTGCACGTCATGAACGTGGAGTTCTATGAGGGTGTCGGGCGGACTTTGGAAGTGCCAGTTATGCTCCCACCCCTGCCCAATGCGGTGGATTTCTCCGAAAAGCGCATCCTAGTAGCCGATGATGTGGCAGATACGGGCAAAACGCTCAAACTGGTCCACGACTTTTGTGCGGAGCATGCGGCCGAAGTTCGCTCCGCGGTGATCTACGAGAAGCCATCTTCCCTGGTCAAGTGCGAGTACGTCTGGAAGCGCACGGACCAGTGGATCAACTTTCCGTGGTCGGTGGAAAGGCCCGTCGTCCGGCGTGAAGGTCAGGTTCTGGACGCCTAAAACGCAGCAAAACAGACAGGGTCGGTGCTCCGCTTTGGGGCACCGACCTTTCAGTTGATTGCCGTAGTTCGCCGGTGATCACAGCTCGTGTGCTGAGCGGGTGCTGACACCGCGCGGAGGCGAGAGGGCTGCTCCGGCTTGGTCGTGCCGGGTACCCATGTGTACTACTCCCTGCGCTGAGTGCGGCGGGCGTCCTGGACCGCGGTGGCCATCGGCTCGGTCGATCGCGCCCAGGAGTCTTCCTTTATGCCGACACCCGGTCCGGGAAAATATTCCGACACTCGGTCCGAAAAAGACGATGCCTGCGGGGCGTAGCATTGATCTAAGTCCTGTCAGACTTCGAGGGTTGGTTGATGTGGCTCAATATTTAGTCGGCTCGCGTGCCAGCAACCTTGCCAAAGTTCAGGTGCGGGAATATCTGCGCCCTCTGCGTGCGCGCTTCTCGGGGGTTGTTTTCACGCACCGCGTAATTCTGGAAGGTGGAGACAGAGACCGTAAGTCGCCACTGTCGGATGTTTCAGCCGTAAGCGGCGGTTCTGCATTCAGTACGGAGCAGGAAGCGGCGTTGTCGCGCGGTGATGTCGATGTGGTCGTCCATTCGCTGAAAGACCTTCCGACGGCGAACCCTCCCGGCCTTGTGTTGCTGCCACCACCGGGGCGAGAGGACGTTCGCGACGCGCTTTGCGGCTCGACCCTTGCGGGGCTGCGGAAGGGTGCGAGGGTCGGTACTGGCGCCCCTCGACGCATCGCACAGCTCCTCGCCGTGCGGCCTGATCTTGAGGTTGTCCCGATCCGGGGGAACGTCCCGCCCCGCCTCAAGAAGATTCAGACGGAGGGCCTGGACGCGGTGGTGCTGGCAGCGGCAGGGCTGCGCCGGCTTGGCCTGGAAGACGCCATTGGTGAATTGCTGCCGCTTGATCTCTTCCCGCCGAGCCCCGGGCAAGGTGCTCTGGGAATTCAGGTCCGTGAGGAAGACTCTGCCCTGCGTGAGCTCCTGGTCACCGTCGGAGACCTGAAGGTTGACGCTGAGGTGAGGGCGGAGCGGGCTTTGCTTGCCGAACTGCACGGTGGATGCAGTGTCCCCGTGGGCGCCTATGCTGAGACGCTTCCGGATGGAAAGCTCAGGGTGTCCGGGCAAGTGACATCGCTAGATGGGCGCCGTCGAGTTTCAGGAATGATCGACGGCCCGTCCACCGAGCCCGAGAAAATCGGAGCGGCCCTGGCCAGGGACCTCATTGACCAGGGCGCGCATTCGATCCTTGATGCCGTGCGGGCTGCTCTCGCCGTTAGTTGAGCTGGCGGGCGATATCCAGTGCCGCATACGTGACACTTGCTGTCGCCCCTGCCCGCTTCAGCATGGTGAACAGCTCGATCAAAAGGCGTACGTCTCGCCTTCCTGTCTCGGGGTCCACCCGGGACAGCGTGGTGTACTCCCCCGAGACCGAGAAGGGGAACAGGGGAGCGCGGGTCGCTCCTCGAAGCGTGGCCAGCACGTCTGCGGTGAACTGTGCGGGCTCCAGTAAGAGCATGTCGGCACCGTTCGACTCCATGCGTAAGGCGGTGTCGATGAATTGATCGGCGCGGCCCGGGTTGATCTGGAACTCCCGGTTGGCTCCTGCCTTCGGGGTGGCACCCATGGTGCGGCGGAAGTTGTCGTACAGGCCGGACCAGAAGATCACGTGTGGCATGACGGAGACTCCGTCGTGTCCGGTGTCGTCCAGTGCCCGTCGTGCGCTCCGGGTGGTGCCGAGCACCATCGAAGCGGGGCCGACGATGTCCGCCCCCGCTTCTGCGTGAGCGATGGCCTGCGCTGCTGTCACTTCGAGGGTTGCGGGTACGTCAGGCCGTCCGTATCGATCGCTGAGATAGCAGGCTCCTTCCGCTGTGTACGAACAGAGACAGGTCTCCGTCATTAGGGCGATCGACGGTTCCGCGTCCTTGGCCGTGCGGACGGCTCGGGCCATCAGAGAATCGGGGGAGAGCGAGATCTCCCCGGTGGTATCCCGGTCGGCTGACTCCGCGAAGAGCTTCACGGACCGAACACCAAGGCGTGCGGCTTCGCGCATAACAGCGGGGATGCCAGCCACAGTGACCGTGGGCATGGGCCGGTCAGCTTCCTCCGCGGTGACCAGCAGCACCATCGAAAGATCGGCTGGGGTGAGCGTCTGCGGCTCCAGCAGGTTCCGGACGGCTGTGCGGCTCCGGAGGGGGCTCGTGGCGCCGGACGAAGTGCGGGGGCGGTGCGTCGTGGGTATGGCCATGGTTCCTCGCTTCGGGTGAGTGGCACTGATGGAGTGGCTTGTCGCCCCGGTGGCGGCGGCTTTCACTGATGGCTTCTACCGAACGGCGTCGGTCTGGTCGGCCTCCTGGGCCCGCTCCTGGCGGTGAGGTTCACAGGCGTCACCGGCTGACTCGGAGCCTCAGCCTGAGCCGGTGGCCGGGGGCGTGACCCGGGCCCCGAGTACCGCGTATGCGGCGGCCCTGCCTCGACGGGGCTCGCCCCACTCGTCGAAACGGTCTGCCAGCCACTTGGGACTGACCCCAAATTCGGAGGCAAGCTTGTTCATGGATTCGAAGTTTCGATATCGCTGAATGATCGTGTTTCTGCTTGAGCGGACGGTCTCCCGTGCTGCCCGTCGTTGATCCGGTGTCCTTGGCATGCTGCAACTCCTAGTGGTCCAGTTGGTCTGACCGGCTCGGGCAGGGCAACCAACGCGGCCTGCCTCGGGGTTTCCTGTGGCGGTTGGGCGAAGGGTGATGCCTTCCGGGCTGCCCGAGAGACTGAGGCGGGCCCTCGGTGGCGGAGGGCAGGCTGAGAGGCCAGACCGCCAGCACGTAGCGGCCGGGCCTGTCGGGGACGACCAGAGAGAACGGAGCCCCCTCCTTGAGCTTGTCGCGGGCAGCCCGTTGTTCTTCGGGGTCCGCGCACCAAGCTCGCAACTCCGAAGGGCAGTCCGGGACGGTCGCTCGCGTCAGTGCCATGGTGGGTTGCACCCACGGGGATGAAGGGCTCGGGTCCAGTCCATCTGCGATGCGGTGAGCCTGTGTGATCAGCCATCGCAACGCGAGCTTCACCGAGATGGTCTGGCAGGTGCCGAGGACGCAGGACACCGTCTGACCGCTGCCGTATACGGGGCCCTCTGCCGTCACCTCGCACCAGTAGCCGAAAGTGCTCGCGGTCATCGGCGGTGATCCCTACGCCTTGCACCGTCCACGGCTACGAGGGCGCGCAAGTGCTCGTACATGCCTGGCGGCGCCACTGCTGCGGGGTCCGCTTCCCACTCGGTGCCTCCGCCGGGGGGCCGGAGCATCCAACGACCGCCCACGGAGCCGCGGAATTCGCCCACCTTGTCGATCGCCGTGTCATGGACCAGTTCTCCAACGACAGGCTCTCGCGGTGCTGCCTCTTCCCTGTCCTTCTCGATCCGAGCTTCTCCCGGGTCCGCATCGTGCCGGGTCATCTTTCACCCCTGGTGTCCGTGACTTCTTGGCTGCCCCGAGTTGTCTTGGCCTTGGGTGCCTATCAGTTTCACCAACTCGGCCAGAGTGTTGGCGAATTCCTGTGCCTCCTCGATCCTGATTTCGCCAAGATTGATTACCACGTTGGGGGCATAGGGGTGGCAACAGCGGCAGGGCTTCTCAATGTCGATGTTGACCAACTCGACATTGATTGCCAGCAACGCGGAGGCAAGTTCGTTGATTGCCTTCTCTGCTCGTAAGCGATCCTCAGATGCCCAGCAAGGGTGGTTGATCACCGAGGAATCACATTCTTCTTGGTGATCACTGCCGACCCTTTCTGCGGCAGATTGAACAGGGGAATGGACAGGGTGGAACCGCGCTGCCGCGCTTCGTGGTGAAGACCTCAACTACCGCTGCCTGTGGGGCCTCCGCCGGCTTGCCCCGGCCAGGCCTCGCCGTGGTCCCCTCGGTCTGGTCGGCTCGGCTGGTGCCTGGCGCTCCTTCGTCTCGTTCGGGGCTGCGTGACATGGGTCAACCTCGTGGTTCAGTGGTCGTGGTGGCAGGTTCGAAGCACCTGACGGGCCGTGAACCGCCGTCTGTGCTGCCAGAGTTGCGGCTGGGCGGTACTGTCGGAAGCCATCGCGTGTTTACACCTGCCGGTAAACAGGAGATTCACTCTCATGGCGTTCGACTCGAAGAAGCTGGATCCGACCGCTAACCCGTTCGCCTTCTTCGGCTCGGAGCTGCGCCGGTGCCGTGAGGAGCGCGGATTGAGCCAGGCTGAGCTCGGGGCCCTCCTCTTTGTCTCCAAGGGGTACATCTCTCAGTTCGAGACAGCCTTTCGGCGCCCGGAAGAGTCGATGGTTGAGCGCATGGACGGTGCGCTTGAGGTGACGGGCCACCTTCTGCGGGTCTACCGGATGGCTGTCAAGGCGGAGCATCAGCGCATTGAGCTTGCAGACTATTTCGCGGCCATCGCTCGGTTGGAACCGCAGGCCACCCGAATCGACTGGTACGGAGCAGCGCTGGTACCCGGTCTGCTTCAGACTCCCGAATACGCTGCTGTCATCACCCGAGCGTCAAACCCATTCCGTCAGCCCGATGAGATCGCGGAGTTGGTAGCGGCCCGGATGAAGCGCGCAGAGATTCTGGACCGAACGCAGGGTGGCCCCAGGCTCCTAGTGATCCTTGACGAGGTGGCGCTCCACCGTCCGATCGGTGGGCCCACGGTGATGAAAGAGCAGTTGGATCACGTGGCGGATGCCGCCAGGGCTGCCAAGGCGGTGGTACAGATTCTCCCGACTCAGGCAGGGGCTCACCCCCTCATCGCGGGTCAACTCATCGTCCTGCACTTCGCGGACACCCCGCCAGTTGCCTACATGGAGGGGCCGCATGGCGGGCAGGTGCTTGACAAGCCGGAACAGGTTGATACGTGCTTGCTGTCCTACCATCTGACCTGCGCCGCCGCCATGTCGCCGGACGCGTCGCTAGAACTCATCGAATCGGTGGCTAGGGAGTACGGAACCAATGAATCGCTCAGCGCCTGACCTGTCGTGTGTTACCTGGCGGAAGTCGACCTACAGCAACGGTGAAGGTGGCGCGTGCGTGGAGGTCGCAGACGGCTTCCCGGGCGCCGTACCGGTGCGAGACAGCAAGGACCCGGGAGGGCCTGCTCTGATGTTCGAGCTGGCGGCTTGGTCGTCCTTCGTGGAGGCCGTGAAGGACGCTGAGTTTCAGCTCCCCGGCTAGCCGTTCGACCAGCACCGGCCCCGTCTGCCTCATCGCGTGAGGGGTGGGCGGGGCTTCTCCAACCGGACACTCATCAGAATAAGTGGTTGCCTAACGAGCGCTCGGTCCTGGACTATGAACACTCGTCAGGACGAGTGGTTGTCAGTCTCTCGCTGCTCGTCGCACTGAGTCGAAAGGACAAGACATGGCATCCATGCGTCAGCGCCTGGTGGCGCTCGCTGTCGTCAGCGCCGTAACCGTGGTCGGCGTGGGGGTTGGGGCCACCGCCGCTTCGGCGGACTCCGTGAATCGCGCGCAGTCCGAGGTGGTGACTACAGATGGTCTGCGATTTCGGACCTGGATTGGTACGGATCAGCCCGTAAAGGGGCTTCTGTACGAGGGGGATGAGGTCGAGATCATTTCGACCAATGGTGATGGGGCTGGTCGATGGGATGAGGTGAGACTTCTCTCGGATAGTCAGGGTGGCCTACCTCGTGGCAGTACGGGGTGGGTCTCGCAGACCTACCTCTCCGCCCCGACCTGTAGTACCGGCAGCCCTGCTCAATGCCTCCTCTATGGCAGCGGCTGATCATTCCTGAATCGACGGCCCCTTCCCGCGTGTCGGGAGGGGGTCGTTGATCATTTCCCGTTGTGCGGGATTCGGGAGGCAAGATCCTTGCGCCCTACAGTGAATACCTGATGTGCTGATGAACTCACGCAGAGGTACGGAGAGCTGAAGCGATGGCGGATGAATCGGGGGATATGGCATGAATGCTGCACCTTGGATGGACGATGCCGACGGGGGCGAAGGTGTGTGGGTGCGGGGCATTGACTACGTAGCAGGCTGGATGGATGCCGCGGATGCAGCCGCGGAGTTCAACACAGCGGTTAAGGCGAGCGGGCTCAACTCCGAACTGCTGCGGGCGACTCCCCACACGGGACCCCACGGGGAAGGGCGGGTTTGGCTGAGCCCGACTGCGGTGCGTTTCCTGTCAGGGATGCTTGGGTCGGAGCCGTAGCGCTGCGTGGATTCGGCGGCGGTTCCTGGATGCCCGGTTCGCGGAGGTGGGGTCCGGAGGAGCCTCCGCGAGTATTCCGCGCGGCGCGAAGCGCCTATCACTGGTGTACGGCGCGGGTACGGCGCAGTAGTGGTCCTCGATGGTGCAGAGCGCGGGAGGCGGCCGGGCGCGGGACTGCCGGATCGTCCTGGAAGGGCGATGCCGTGGATGCCGGGGGAACGTTCGCCGATCGGCTGGCCCATTGCGAGCTTGGTCGGCAGGGCCGGCGACGGGATGAAATCGGGATGAGGCAGGGAGGCAGGATGTTCGGGAGGGGCAGGAACAAGGCGTGGACGACGCGTCAGGGCAGCGAGGTTCGCGTAGAGGAGGATGGCTTGGGGCAACGCTGGGTCGTGTGCTCAGGTTGCCGACGGCGGATGCTCGCTCCGGGGCTGTCCCCGGCGAAGTTCCACGCGGAGAGGCACGCGCGGACATGCCGCCGCTGAGGATGTGGGCTGGCGGCGTCTGGACTGGGTCCGGTCGCTCCGAGGCAGAGAGAAGCCCCCGCTAGCGAGGCTGGCGGGGGCTTCTGGGTGTCAAGGGCAGGCGAGCGGTTCGGGCGGCTGCCGACCGGACGGGACCGGCCGGAGGCCGCACGCCCGGCCGAGGCGGCGGGCGCCCGGCGCGCCGTAGGTGCGCCCTTGAGGAAGTAAGGAAGGTTTACACCGATCCGCCTCGGGACCGGGTGGGCCGCTTGGGTGATGCCTTTTCGGTGGTGATCCGGAATGCCAAGTGTGTCTTGCTGGCGGCCGTGTGGAGCTCTTCACAGATCAGCGGATGGTCATCCGCGTTGTACGTGATGCGGTAGGTAACCAGGATGGGACTGGCATCGGTGAGGCCCAACGCGGCGCGCTCATCCGGGAGCGGCACCCGAGCGGTGACGTATTCGCACCACCACAACTCGTGGCCTGCGGCGGCAAGGTGGGCGTACAACTCGGTGACGGGGGCGTCGGGAGTGTCGGCCAACGGAGGAACCTCCGCGGCAATATGCATGGGGATGATCACCCGGTGAGTGAAGCGAGCACCGGTATTGGGATCGGCCATCGACCAATCGGCACTGAACGCGTCGGCAGCGTCATGGCTGTCTTGGCCCAAGAGTTCGGCAATCGTCCCCGTGAGGTGAGTCCTGGTCACGGCAGGCTGTTCCCGTTCGATCAGTTCGGGCGTGCTGTAACGCTTACCTGTCTTGCTGACGGTCCGGGACAGGGCTGCGGTGGGCGTATTCGTGCTGCGCACCATGGTGCCCTTGCCGTGGTGGCTCTCCACGAGCCCCATGCTGCGTAGTTCCGCGATGGCGGCGCGGACGGTCGGGCGGCTTACCCCGAAACGCTTGATGAGTTCGGTCTCGCTGGGGAGCAGCGAGCCTGGTGCGTAAGCGCCCGATGTGATCTCCTTCGCCAGCCGATCAGCCACCTGCATGTACATGGCGGACGGTCGGATGATCTCTCCTGGCATCCTGCTGCCCCCTGGTTCGTCGTAGGTGTCAGTGGTGTGTGGTACCGGCGTCAGTATGCCACTCGTCAGGATAAGAGGTTGCCCTAGCCGAACCGGATGACTCATTCTTGTCACTCATTAGGACGAGAGGCGGGCATGCCTCTCGTCGTCGTGTGACCGAAAGGAAGTGAATGCCGTGCAAAACATGCCCATCGACGTGGCCCGACTTGGGACCTGCATGTGCGTCGTGCCACCCGAGCCCCGCATCAACCCGGAGACGGACGAGCCTCGGAAGGACCGGGAGGGCCGGATTCTCTATGTCGTTGGAGTGTCGGTGCGTCAGCGGGACCGTCGGCGCGCAGACGTCATCGACGTGGTCGTACCGGGTGAACCGCGGGGCGTATCGGAGGGAGTGCCCGTGTTGCTGGGTGACCTAGTCGCTACGGCATGGGAGATCGACGGCCGCAAGGGTGTCTCGTTCCGGGTCTCGTCAATCACTCCGACTGGTCCCTCTGCGGCGGCGGCAACACCGCGGAACAAGGGCGGGGACGCCTGATGGACAACGTCAAGGCCTCAGACGTCGAACAGCTCATGACACACCTGCGGGTTCTCCGCGGCGTCGAGTCGCTGCTGAGCGTGATTGCCGACCCGGACACACAGCGGTGGCTTCTGAGCCTGGCGAGCCTCAACGGCGAACTGACAGCCGAGTACGGACGGCGTGTGCTGCTCGCCCTCGACGAGACCGGAAAGGAAGAGTCCTAGATGGTGTGGTCGCTGGTCGTATGGATCATTACGGCTCTGCTGATCCTCGGCGTGCTCACCCAGCGTTGGTGGGAACCGCGCTTGGCAGACAAGCGGTTCGACCTGCGGGCATTCCCGTGGCGTTGGTACTTCGCCGGCTTCCCCGCCGTGGCCATCCGGATGCGGTGGCGCTGGAAGCAGGTCTGTTTGATCAACGATCTGTCCATCTCCCGCCAGCCTCGTCGGACGGTGGTCGGCGACATGGTCGTGAAGGGCGACGCACTGCGGCAGGTGATGCCGCGCATTGGCCTGCCGCATGTGACGCCTACCGGGCTCGTGGTGCGGATCCGACTGAACCAGGGGCAGACACCGGCGCCGTTCTTGGCTGCTGCTGAGGCACTGGAGCATGCCTGGGAGGTTCACCGGGTGCGCGTGACGTCACCTCGTCGTCGTGAGGTGCTGGTCACGGTCACGGCGCGTGACCCGCTCGCGGAGGAGCCCATGTCCGAGGTGGCGCACCGTCCCAAGGTCCTGTTGGCTCGGGTCGGGCGTATCGAGGACGGCGGCGCTTGGGTCCTGGACTTCAAGAAGGTGCCTCACTGGCTCGTGGTCGGTGCCACGCGTTCGGGTAAGTCCACGCTTCTCGCCGCCCTCGTCCGGGAGCTGGCACCACAGCCGGTCGCCCTGGTGGGCATCGACTGCAAGGGCGGAATGGAGCTGGGCCTGTTCGGGCGGCGGCTCTCGGCCTTGGCCAGCACCCGCAAGGAAGCCGGTGCCCTGCTGGTCGCGCTGGTCGATGAGATCTCCAAACGCATGGCGCAGTGCCGTTCGGCTCAGGTGCGTTCGGTCTGGGAGCTGCCGGATGCCGAACGACCTGTACCCGTCGTGGTCCTGGTGGACGAGCTCGCGGAGCTGTACCTCACAGACGGTTCACGTGAGTCCCGGGATGAGGCGGCACGGTGCTCGACACACCTGCTGAGGCTGGCACAGATCGGCGCGGCCCTTGGGCTGCACCTGGTGGTCTCGGGGCAGCGCGTCGGCTCGGATCTCGGGCCGGGAGTCACCGCTCTGCGTGCTCAGCTCGGCGGGCGTATCGCTCACCGGGTCAACGACCCCACCACGGCAGAGATGGCGCTCGGTGACCTGTCGCCGGAGGCCGTGGACGTCGCCCAGCTCATCACGGAAGAGGAGCAGGGGGTTGCTGTCACCACGATCGGTGGCCGGTGGATGCGGGCCCGCTCGGTGCTGACCACGACCGAGGAAGCTCGGCAGACGGCAGCTGAGAGCGCCCACCTGGCGCCGGAGCTGCCTGTGCTGGTGGAAGCCATCAACAAGGAAGGGGGAAACGCATGACACAGGGAGAGGTCTACGTATTCGTCATCCTCCTGAGCATCGTTGTGGTGATGCTCGTGAGGAGCGGCGAGATCCGTGCATGGCAAATGATCGTCCTCGGGCTCTGGGGCTTCTATCTCGCCATGACGCCGCTGGCCAACTTCATTGCCTGGGCGGTCAACGAGCTCTCGGACCCATTCACATGAGCATCGCGATGACGGACACGCTGGCCATGACGATGGGCCCCGTCAAGTGCCCCGTCTGTGGGGGATCAGGCGGCCCGAGGGTCTGCACGGGGCACCTACGCCGACGGTGTCGATGCTGTCGGGGGCGCGGCTGGATCCGCTGACTCCGGGGCCGCGGGCCAGAGGTGCCGGCGCGACCCTGATCCCAACGAACACCCATCTCAACGAGGTGATTGCCCATGCCAACCGACCACATCCCACTTCCCCCGGCGGCCCTTCGCAGGGCTGCCCCCACAGAAAGGGCTCCTCCATGGAGTACGTGACCCCACGCCCAGACCCGATGACCAACGCGGACGCACGGCGCTCGGCTCTGGCTGCGGCCGAGCGCCTTCGCACTCTCTCCGAGACAGAGCGCGACATGATCCGTCTCGCCAATTCCCCCGGATTCCGTCGCTGGCTGGCACAGATCCACAACATCGGAGGCTGTGCGCACCCGATCTACCTGGCTGGGCGAACCACCGTCCATGACAGAGAGTCCGGGGAGATCCTTCGGCACTACGACACGGCGAATGAGCCAGGTGGGCGACTGGCCGTGCGGTGCCGCAACCGGCGGGAGACGCGGTGCCAGCCGTGCTCCTACCTGCACGCGGGAGACACCTTCCAACTTGTGCGGGCCGGGCTAGCAGGTGGGAAGGGAACACCCGGCCGGGTACGGGGCCACCCACGGCTCTTCGTCACTCTCACGGCACCTTCGTTCGGTGCGGTACACCGGGCGACGACCAACGGTGAGCGGTGCCAGCCTCGGCGTGACGGTGGAGACTGCGAGCACGGGAGGCGCATCGGTTGCGGCGCGGCTCACGGTGATGGCGACGCGTTGGTGGGTCAGCCCCTGTGCGTCGACTGCTACGACTACACCGGGCACGTTCTCTGGCACGCGTACGCCGGACGGCTGTGGAACCGCTTCTGTGACATGGTCCGCCGCAACCTGGCCACCTCGGCTGGCATCGCACAGTCCAAGTTCGCTGAACACGCACGGCTGTCGTTCGCCAAGGTCGCGGAGTACCAGCAGCGCGGCGCAGTGCACTTCCACTCCGTGATCCGCCTCGATGGCCCCTCCGGACCCGACGCGGCGCCACCCGCTTGGGGCACTGGGAAGCTCCTGGACGGCGTCGTCAGGGAGGCTGCGGCCACCGTCACGGTTCCAGTGCCGTACTCGGCGGCCTTCGGTGAGAGGTCCGTTCGCTGGGGCCGACAGGTGGACGTGCATGCAATTCGGGCCTTTGGTGGACCATCTCCAGTAAAGGACGATGCAGTAGCGGCCTATGTCGCCAAGTATGTCGGCAAGTCTGTTTCGGATGCCGGGGGAATCGACTATCGAATATCCTCCGTAGGTGAGATTCCGCGGTTCTCGATAAATTCCCACCTGCGGGCCCTCATGGGCACTTGCTGGCGTTTGGGTGGCCTTCGTGAATTGGAACCGCTCCGGCTGCGTGCTTGGGCGCACACCCTCGGATATCGGGGGCACGTCCTGACGAAATCCCGAGCCTACTCGACCACCTATGCCGAACTGCGGGCTGCTCGTGCTGAGTACCACGGGGTTGCTGGCGGTGAAGCGGTAGGGGGTGCTGACACCGTTACCGAGTCTGGATGGCGGTATGTCGGCTCAGGGCACACGCCGGCGGAGGCAGAGCTAGCGGCTGGCATCGCAGAGGACCTTGCCGTGCTGCGCGAAATCAGGCACGACCGGACGGTGAAGGGAGGTCGCCGTGAGGGGAGGGTCCAACAGGCTGCTGACACCGACTCAGACCGCTGACTACCTGGCCATCTCCCTGTCCACGCTCTACAGCCAGTGGCGGAATTGGGGTATCCCCGCATGCCGCGTTGGGCGCCATCTGCGCTTCCGTGAAAGGGACTTGGAGAACTGGATCGATCGACACACCGTCAGCTAGATGTGTAGAATCCTGGTGCTGAGTCCGAACGATGAGTGGAGGCTAGATGGGTGCCATCATCAAGCGGTGCGACTGCGAGGTGACGGCCTGGGAGCGGTGTGCCCATCCGTGGGTGGTCCGCTGGCGTGAGCCTGGGGGGCGCTCCGGGCGTCAGCGAGAGAAGACCTTCGAGAAGGGGGCCGCTGGGAAGAAGATCGCTGAGCGGTTCGAACGGAAAGTGGAGCGTGAGAAAGACACAGGCTCCTACATCGACCCCAAGCAATCGAAGCGAACCTTCGCCGCTGTCTGGCAGGAGTGGTTAAGCGCGGGTTCGGACGAGAATGCGCTAGCGCAGTCCTCGCGCGTGCAGTACCAGAGCATTTACAAGAATCACTTCGAGGGGTTCTTCGGGCGGCGCCCGATGGGGGCAATCACTGCGAGTGACATTGCGCAGTGGGAAACGGCCCAAAAGGAGAAGGGGTACAAGGCCTACGGAATTCATACGCGCAAGGTCGTTCTTGCGTCCGTGTTCAAGTATGCCTGGGAAGCGGAAATCATTCCCAAGAATCCATGCAAGAAGGCGGATCCCCGAAAGCGTAAGGATCCCGTGTATCGGCCGATCGATCCATCCGAAGTTCCGACAACGAGTGAAGTGGAAGCGATCTACGAGAACTTCCGTTCCTACTACCGCTCAACGGTCTGGTCCATGGCTGGGTGCGGGCTCCGCGTGGGGGAAGCGTTGGCCCTGTGCGAGACCAAATGGAACCAGGGGACCGGGTTCTTTACGGTCAACGCTCAGCTCTCGACCTTCGGTGAGAACGAGGGTGCAGGGCGGACGACCGCCATTCGGCCCGAAGTGAAGTGGTCGCGGAACGGTCGTCGGGTCCCCGTCCCCGATATCACGCGGGGTGAGTGGGGAAGTCACCTCAGCACGTACGGGACCTGGGGTGATGAGGGATGGTTCTATGAGTCGGAGACCTATGCGGGCCGGTTCCCTGCGCGCACAACCTTCCAGACCCGTTGGAACAAGGCGGTCGAGAAAGCCGGTCTTGAAGATCGAAAGCTGACTCCGAAGTCCTTGCGTCACTACTTCGCCTCAGTCGCCATCGGTGCGGGAGTGCCCCTGGTGGAACTGGCGCAGTGGATGGGGCACGCCAGCAGCAAGACCACGGAGCAGGTCTACGTACACCTGCTTCCTGGCGCGGAGGAACGGATCAAGGGCGCGGTGGCTCTGGCTGTCGCGCAGGATCTGTCGGAAGCGCTCACCCGGGTTCGGGTCGCGTAGCTCGTGCTGACCCCCAGCGTGGCACCGTACTGAGCTGGTGCTGACTTGAGGTGCAGTGATCAGGCATCGTGCCTGGTTACTGCGCCTCTGGTCTTTAACGTGGAGTTCTACACCGGGGTCGGCACCACCCTCGACCTGCCCGTGATGCTGCCGCCCGTGCCGAACGTGGTGGACCTCAGCGAGAAGAAGGTGCTCGTCGCGGACGACGTCGCCGACACCGGCAAGACGCTCAAGTTGGTGCACGACTTCTGCGCCGGGCACGTCGCGGACGTGCGGTGCGCGGTGATCTACGAGAAGCCGCAGTCGCTGGTGAAGTGCGAGTACGTCTGGAAGAAGACCGATCAGTGGATCAATTTCCCCTGGTCGGTCGAGCCGCCCGTCGTCCGGCGCGAGGGCCAGATCCTGGACGCCTGAGCCGGATCCCGGCCGCCCGCGGGCGGCCGGACAGCGCACGGGAAGGCTGCAGCGCGCAGGAAAGCCACAGCGCACAAGCAAGCCACAGCGCAGGGAAAAGCCCGGGCCGGACCTGTTCTCACAGGTCCCGGCACCGGGCTTCTGCGCGATGTAGCGCGGGCGGGCTGCCCCGCTCCTGCCGCCCGTCCAGCCTCCGCCGCCCCGGCGGCAGAAGCTGTGCGGAGTGTGTCCTACAGCGTGCCCAGCTTGATCAGTGCCAGCAGCGCGACCAGCTGGATCGCGGAGGCGCCCAGCGCCTTCGGCCACGGCAGGTCGTGCGACTTGCTCACCATCGCGGTGAACAGCGCGCCCGCGGCGAACCAGGTCGCCCAGCCCAGGACCTGCACCAGCGAGCTGTCGCCGCCGAGGAACATCGCGAAGAGCAGCCGCGGCGTGTCGGTCAGCGCCATGATCAGCATCGACAGGCCGATGGTGGGCTGCCAGGCGCCGTCGCCGCCCAGCTGGCGGGCGAGCGTGTGCGTCACCGCGCCCAGCAGCAGACCACTGATCACCACGGCGATGCCGGTGCTGACCACCCACGGGATGCTGTTGGAGAGTGTGGCGTTCAGCACGTCCTCGCGGGCCTGGTCGAAGCCGAACACGGCGACCAGGCCGTACACGAAGGTGACGATGAGCGCCGGGCCCCAGACCGGGTAGTCGCGCATCTGGAAGAACGTGGCGCCCGGCCGCAGCACGATTCCGCTCAGCAGCTCCTTCCAGGGCAGGCGCGGGCCCGCCACCGGGGCGCCGGACCCGCCGGCGCGGTAGGTGCTGCCCTGCGGGCCGTCGTCGTACGGGGCGTAGCCCTGGTCCGGGCCGTAGGCGTCCGGGCTCTCGCCGATGCTGAACGCCTGGGTGTGCCCGGGGTTGTTGGCATGAGCATCCGGTCCCGGGCCGCCCTGGCCCTGGCCCTGGTACGGCGCATAGCCCTGGTCCGGGCCGCCGAAGTACTCCGGCTCGTCACGGTGCCCGCCGCCCGGGCCGGGGCCGTATCCGGCGCTCGGGCCGGGGCCCGGCGCGTAGGCGTTCGGACCTCCCGGTCCCGCGCCCTGCCACTGCTGCCCGGCGTGCGGCGGCACGGGCTGACCGCCGTACGGCTGCCCGCCGTTCCCGTACGGTTGCTGCTGCCCCTGTTGACCCTGCCGCGCCGAGCGGGAGTCCCGTCCGCGTCCCATCCTGAATCCAGCCACCCTTCGAACGTACCTGCTTGTGCAGACGTGCATGCCGCGCTCATGGGTTCAGTCCGGGGTTTGCTGCCGAGCTGTGACATCCCCTACGGGCTCCCCCGAGGGGTGCGCCCGAGGCTCCGGGGCGGGTGTGCGGCACCGCCACGCAGCCCCGGGCCGCGCGAGGGCTCAGTTCGGGAACCCCGAGCCCATGCGGGTGAGGAGGTACGAACCGGCGGCGGAGGGGCCGGACGCGGTGCCCGGCAGGACGTATCCCACATCGTCGCCCGGGGCGCTGACGACCAGTTCGGCCCGGCCGTCGCGGTTCAGGTCCCGCAGCCGCACGTTGTTGCCGAAGGTGTCGTCCGACGCGGGAGTGCCCACGATCCCGGGGGAGTTCTCGGCGAACCAGCTCGAACGGGTGCCCTTCAGGCCGCCGGAACCGCCGCGGAAGACGGTGACCCCGCCCGCGTACTCCTCGGAGCCCACGGATTCGCCCGGGACGCCGACGGCGAGGTCCGCGTAGCCGTCGCCATCGGTGTCCCCCGCGCTCAGGGCATCGCCGAAGCGGTCCTCACGTTCCCGGGCGCCGGTGACACCTGCGGTGCCCTGGGTGAGCCGGACGGTGCGGCGGCTGCTGCTCGGTCCGCCCGAGGCGCCGTACCAGAGGGTCACGGAGCCCTTGCCGGCGTCCTCGTCGGGGTCGCCCAGGGCGATGTCGCCGTAGCCGTCCCGGTCGAAGTCCCCGATGGCGGCGTTCGGGCCATGGTCGATCGCCCGACGGGCGTCGATGGTCTTCTTGCGGCCCGGGACGAGTCCGGCGGCGGAACCCTTGAAGAACCACGCCTCGGTGCGGTTCGTGCGAAGGCGGACGCCGAGGACGACCAGGTCGGTCCGGCGGTCGGCGGTGACCTTGCCGGCGGCCAGGGAGCCGGGGGCGAAGTCGCTGCTGCCGACCTCGCTGACCCGCCCGGCGCGGCCGGACCGGGTGAACGGACCGCGGTGCAGCCAGGTGTCCACGCCGCCGATGGCCGCGATGTCGGGGGAGCCGTCGCCGTTGAAGTCACCGGTCGCGAGATCGGTGCCGAAGCCGTACGGGGTGTCCGTCCGGTCGCGGAGGGGGGTGCCGCCGGACAGGCCGCGGGCGCTGCCCCAGACGATGACGACGGATCCCTTGCCCCGGTTCTCGGCGGGGTTGCCGACGACGAGGTCGGCGTAACCGTCCTTGTTCAGGTCGGCGTTGGCGAGCTCTTGGCCGAACGAGTCGTCCTCCTCACCCGATCCGGGGATGCCGGGGCTGTCCTGGTGGATCAGCTGGTGCCTGTTGTCGTCCAGGCGGCCCGAGGCGGTGCCGTAGACCACGACGACGGCTCCGCCGGTGAAGCCTTCTGTCGTGCTGCCTCTCAGGTCGTAGGAGTAAGCCAGGTCGCGGTGGCCGTCGCCGTTGAAGTCGTCGTAGTGCTTGGCCGGGGCGGCGGAGGCCGGGGCGGCCAGGGGGAGCGCCGGGGCGAGCATCAGGGTGGCTGCGAGCGCGGCGGTGCGTAAGCGCGGAAGCATGAGGTCCTCGGGGTCGGGTGTCGGTGACGGAGTGGTACGGGGTGTGCGCGTGCGGACGGGGGCGTCAGCCGGAGCCTCAGCCGGAGATGAAGCTCTCGTACCGGGGCAGGCCGGCGGGGACCGCGCTCGTGTCCAGCGGGGAGCGCAGCAGGGCGCCCGCCCCCGCCGTGGTGACCGACGTGCCGTCGGAGAGCAGGGTCACCAGTGAACCGACGCCCTCCTCCGCGGAGTCGGCGCCGACGGTCAGGTCGGCCCGCCCGTCCCCCGTGAGGTCGGAGAGGACGACCGTGCCGCCGAACACCTCCGGTAGGTCGGGGGAGCCGGGGACGCCCGGGGTGCCCTGGTGGAAGGACTGCACGTGGCCGGTGTTCAGGCCCGTGGAGGAGCCGTAGACGACGGTGACGGAGCCGGTGCCGGCGGTCGCGGGCAGCTTCTCGTGCGGGGTACCGACGGCCAGGTCCTGGAAGCCGTCGCCGTTGATGTCACCGAGAGTCACGGCGCGGCCGAACCCGTCGCCGGCCTCGGAGCCGCCCGGAAGGGCGCCGGACTCCTGGGTGATGGTGTCCCTGCGGCGGGTGGGGCCGAAGGGGGAGCCGTAGACGACGTCGACCCTGCCGCCCCGGGCACCGGTGCCCTCGGGCAGTCCGCCGACGAGGTCGCCGTAGGTGTCGCCGTTGACGTCGCCGATCGCCGTGAACGCACCGGCGGGGAGCTGCTTCGCCCTGGACGCGTCCGGACCCGAAGCGCTGCCGGGCAGAAAGGAGTTGGCGTGGCGGGCGTGGGCGCCCGCGGTGCCCGATGCGCCGCCCACGACCAGGTCGGTGCGCTCGTCGGCGGTCACCTCGCCCGCGGTGAGCCGGACGATGCCGCGGCCCGTGCCGCCCCGTACCGGGGTCCGGACGTCCTGCCGGGCGCCCGCGGTGCCGGTCCGCGCGATGCCGCGCTTGAAGATCCGCAGGGTGGCCGAGGCCGTTCCCACCGCGAGGTCGGTCCGCCGGTCGCCGTCGAAGTCCCCGGCGGCCAGGGCCTGTCCGAAGCGGCTCCGCGCCGTCGGGGCCGGGCCGGCGAGGGTCGTGCCACCGGTGAGGCCCGCCGCCGAGCCCCAGAGGATCTGCACGCTGCCGGCGGCCCGGATTCCGGGGCTGCCCTCGGAACGTTCCCCGGAGCCGCTCGCGGAGCCTTCCCCGGAGGTGCCTTGGGGACTGTCCCCGGGGGTGCCTTGGGAACGGTCTCCCGAGGTGCCTTGGGAACGGTCCTCCGCCGTGTCCTCGGACAGGCCCCCCGACGCGGCTGCGTGGGGCACGCCCACGGCCAGGTCGGCGTAGCCGTCGTTGTCGAAGTCGCCCACGGCCGTGGCGTGGCCGAAGCGCTCGCCCCGCTCCGCGGTTCCCGGTACGCCGGGGGTGTTCCGGCTGACCGTGGTGCGGCGGGCGGCCCCGGCGCCGGACGGTGACCCGTGGAGCACGGTGACCGCGCCCGCGTTCCGCCGGCCGGCGACGGTGGCGTCCGGCGTGGGGACGACGAGGTCCCGGAAGCCGTCCCGGTCGAAGTCGGCCTCGGCGACGCTGCCTTCCGCGCCCGGGGAGGCGGTTGCGGGGGTGCCGGCGAGGGCGAGCAGTCCGCCGGTCAGCGTCGCGGCCACCGCTGCGGCCAGGACGGTACGGAAACGCTGGTGCACGCGGAGATCTCCTGTGCCTGCGGGGGATGCGCTGCGGCATCCGCAGAGGGGGTGGCGGGCCGGCCCGCCGTGCGGTTCCCGGCGGACGGGCTCGGGCCGCACGACGGTCGGCGATCGCAAGACCTCGCTCAACGGCCAAGGGTTGTACGGAAAGTGAGACTTTTTATTCGTGGCGTGTCTGAACTGCGTCCGTCGGCTGGGGCGTTATCCCCTGCCGAAGCCCCTTCGGCGCGCACCCGGCGTACGCAACTCCCGTACGCCCCCTCCGCACGCACCCGCCGTACGCCCCTCCCGCACGCCCTCCCGCATATGCCTGCCACGGCAGGCCCGCTGCCGTCCCGCCGCCGTCCCACGGGCGTTGGGCGCCGGGCGCCGCTCCCGTCAGCGGTCCCCCGCGAACACCGCCGTGCTGAAGGTGCGGGTCGGCTTCGCCCGCAGGCCGTCGCGGGTGCCGGGGTGGATCGTGATCAGGTCACGTTCGTCGCCCCGGCGGGTACGGACCACCAGGTCGGCCCGCCGGTCGCCGTCGAGGTCGGTCAGGGCCAGCACCGTCGTCTCCGCGGAGCCGCTGCCCGGGAGCCCGGCCACGGGGACCGTACGCGCGGTACCCGCCCCCGCCCCGGAACCCGCCCCGGCCCCGGAACCCGCACCCGCTCCGCCCCCGGCACCACCGGCGCGCTCCAGCACCTTCACCCGCCGACCGGTGCCGTCCGCCACCAGCTCCGCCGTTCCGTCGCCGTCCACGTCCCCCGCGTCGCGCCAAGCGCGCGCCACCGTGTAGGCGCCGCCGGGGCGCACCGGGCCGAGCGGGCCGCCGAGCAGCAGACTGCTTCGCTTGCCCCGCACCACGAGGTCGTCGGCCCCGTCGCCGTTGGCATCCGCGGCCGGGAGGGGGCGCGAGAGCAGCGTCCCGGGGACCGGGCGCGGGGCACCGGCGGCGTGCGGCGCCCCGGCGCGGGTGAACGGACCCCGCAGCAGGCTGATCCGCGAGCCGCTCGCCGTCAGCACCAGGTCCTGGCTGCCGTCGCCGTCGAAGTCGCCGCAGACCGGCTGGTCCGGCCACTCGTTCCCGGCCCGCGCCCGGCCGGGGACGCGCAGCTTCACGGCCTTGCCGGCGAGCCCGTGCGGCCCGCCGAACAGGATCTGGTGCGGCACCGGAGGCCGCCCGATGCCGTCGTACGGGGGGTCGGTGCCGATGAGCAGATCGGTGAAACCGTCGTCGTCGAGGTCGCAGGTGGTCTCGGCGTCGAACGCGGCGGGCAGGGTGCCGCCGGACGGAGCGGCGTACCGCCCGGGGGAGACGAGTTGCCGCGTCGCCGGGTCCGGGCCGTGGGCCGACCCGTAGACGACGCCGATGCCCGCGTCGTCGCCGTGGCTCTCCCGGTGGCGCTTGACCAGCTCGTCGAGGACCAGGTCCGGGTGGCCGTCGCCGTTGAAGTCGTCCTCGGCGCGGCTGCCGTCACCGCGCGGTACGGGCCGCAGGGGCGCCGCCGAGGGGCGGTGGGCCCGGGACGTGCGCCCCGCGCCGTCCGCCCCGCCGCCCGGTGCGGCGCAGCCCGCCAGCATCAGCGCGGCGCAGCCCAGACCCGCCGCAGTGACCCGTATCCGCACAACCCACCCCATCCGCCCCGCCGGACCGCCCGGCACCCGCGGCTGACACTCTCGCTCCGCGGGGGCCCGGCGGCAAGACGCCGGGGAGTGGGCTTCGTCGCAGGCCGGAGCGGGTGTGACGCCGTCCGGCAGGCGAGTGGATGCGGGGCCCGAGCGGACAGCCCGCGGGTATCACTGCTCCCCGGCGCCCGAGCGGACGGTCCGGGGTGTCAGCGCACCCCGGCGCCCGGGGTGTACTGCGGCCAGGCGTGCTGGTTGGGCAGATAGGCGAGCATCTCGTCGGGGATGGTGGACGGGGCCTCCCAGCCGGAGGCCGGCAGCGGCCCGCCGTACGGGTCGTAGCCGAGCGTCGTCGTTCCGGAGTCCCGCCGGTGCCGGCCGGCCCGGTCCTCGGGAGCCGGGCAGGGGAGCGGCTGCCCGGTGAGGCGCCCCTCGGCGGAGAGCTGCTGGACCCGGGCGACCAGCCGGGCCAGGTCGAGGCCGAACTCGTCGGCCAGGACGCTCAGGTCGATCCCGGACTGCCAGCTGTCGATGAGGACCACGTCCATCGCCGAGGTCCACGCCGTCTCCCGGGCCATCGGGTTCTCGACGCCGGTCGTCATCGGCATCTCGACGCCGGTCTGCGGGACGTCGAAGTACTGCGGGGTGGGCTGGTGGAGGTACTGCTGCTGCGCGGCGTGCGGGGCGGCGTGCTGCGGGACGTGCGGCTGCTGCGGAACGTAACTCTGCTGGGCCGGGGCCGCCTGGACGGGCGCGGGGGCCGGGGCCTGTGGGACGGGCGCGGGCTCGGGCAGCGGCTCCTCCTCCGGCTCCGCGGCCGGCGGGGTCGCGCCGATGACGTTCTCGGCCACCCGGCGGGCGTCGTCCTTGCCCACGGTGCGCCGGGCGACGCGCACCTCGCGCTCGCTCAGCCCGAGCAGGTCGGCGACGGAGCTGTCGCTGCCCACGGTGACCGCGAACGCGGCCAGCAGGCGTGACCTGTGCGCCTGTGTCTCGTCCAGGGCGCTCTGCGCCGACTTCACGTGCTCGTCGCTGAGGCAGAAGGCCTCCGCCAGCACCGTATTCCGGTTCCACAACTGCCGGGGGTCCATGCCGCGTCCAACGCCCCAGCCGCACCTGGGGAATCGTTCCTGGGGCAGGCTGCACCCGAACAGAGGATTCGTCGCACCTATACCAAGAGCGGTTAGTAGGCCGTGCGGGGCGCCGACGGGGCCGGTCCCCCGGCCGTCCGGTGGCACCCCCCTCGGGCCGCGGCGGACGTGCCGGGGTGTGGGCACCCGCAGTGAGCCGCCGCGAGCCGCCCGAGGCCGCCGGGCCCGCCACCCGCCGCGCCCCCCTCGGGAGTCCGAGGCCACCGGACCCGCGCCGACCGGACCCGCGCCGACCGGACCCGCGCCGACCGGACCCGCGCCGACCGGACCCGCGCCGACCGGACCCGCGCCGACCGGCCCGGCGGCGAGGAGCGGGTGGTGGCGGCCCACCGACCCCGACCGCACCCCCGCCGGACCTGACCCCCCGCTCAGTCGTCGATCGCCGCCCCGAAGCGGGCGTCCGCGGCGGGAGCACCCAGCGAGCCGCCGTCGAAGGTCCAGGAGCCCGTGGCGGTCACGCCCGCGGTGCCGGACGGGAGGAACCACAGCACGCCGTCGCCGGTGTTCTCGCCGGGGGCCGCGGCCAGGAGGCCGAAGGTGCCGTTGCGGTCCGGGTCGGCCAGCCGGACCTGGCCGCCGAAGCGGTCCTGCTTCTCGGGGGCGCCCGGGACGCCCGCCGTGTCCTGGTTGAAGTCCTTGACGCGGGTCGTGGTCAGCCCCGCCTTCGAGCCGCGGAGCACCCAGACGGCGCCCGCGTCCGCCACCGTGCCGAGGTCCTCGCCGGGGGCGCCGATCGCGAGGTCCGTGTACCCGTCGGCGTCGGTGTCGCCGAGGGAGAGGTCGGCGCCCCAGCCGTCGCCGCGCTCGGCGCCTCCGGGGACGCCCGGCGAGTCCTGGGTCCACCACTGCGGCGGGGTGCCCGGGCCCTCGGTCCCGGCGGGGCCGTCGGGGCTGCCGTAGTACACGCCGACGGTGCCGCCGGTGGTGGTCGCCCCGCCGTCGTCCGGGCTGTTCGGTTCGCCGGTGACCAGGTCGTCGTAGCCGTCGCCGTTGAGGTCCCCGGAGGCGGCGACGGGGCCGCCGCGCAGGTCGCGCCCGTACTCCAGGCCGTCCTCCCGGCCGGAGAACTGGACCGACCAGCCGTGGCCGGGCTCCTCGCCGGTGCTCAGGCCGGAGACCACCAGGTCGGCGAAGCCGTTGTGGTCGTAGTCGCCGGTGGTGAGGGTCTGCGGGCGGATCACCCGGGGCCCGTCGGCCGCCGCGGTGCCGCTGCCGTTCTTCGCACGGGTCCCGGTGTCCCGGGCCGCGCGGCCGGTGAGCAGCGATCCGGTGCGCTCACGGACCGCGCGCTCCGCCGTACCGCCCGCGTCCGCCCGGCCGCCCGTATCCCCCCGGCTGTCCGCGTCCGCCCGGCCGTCCGCCCGGCCGTCCGTCCGGCCGTCCGTCCGGCGCTCCCGGGCGCCCGGCTGCCCGGCGGGCTCGAAGGTGTAGAGCTCCAGGTCGTCGCGGTCCAGGACGGCCAGCAGGTCGCCCGGGGTGCCGGCGGTGAAGCGGGCCGCGGCCAGGCCCGCGCCGAAGGACTCCCCGGCTCTGGGCGCGGAGGACTCCAACCACTGGCTCGACGCCCCGCTCAGCCCCGTGGCGGACCCCCAGAGGATGACGAGGCCGCCCGCGTCGGCGGCGGTGCCGAGGTCCTCGCCGGGGATGCCCACGATCGCGTCGTCGTAGCCGTCCGCGTCCAGGTCCCCCGAGGCGAGGGCCCTGCCGAAGGCGTCGCCCGGTTCGGCGGCGCCGGGCACGCCCGCGGTGCCCTGGTGGATCACGGCCCGGTTCCCGGTGGTGATGCCCCGGGAGGAGCCGTACTGCACGGTGACGTACCCGGCGCCGCGGTCGCCGCCGACGGTGCCGCCGGGCGCGCCGGTCAGGACGTCCTCGCGGCCGTCGCCGTTGAAGTCGGTGTTGCGGTCGGAGGCCTGGGTCCCGCCGGGTGTCCCGGCGTGGGCGGCCGGGGCGGCGACGATCGCGGCACCGGTCAGCAGCAGGAACGAGGCCGCGGCGACGGCGGTCGAGCGGTACATGCGCACGAAACGGCTCCTTGTGATGAGGAAGGCCGGGCTGGTGCGGGGGTGGGCGGAAAGGGCCCGTCCTTTCCGGCGCCTGTATGACGGCGGATGCGGGGGAAGGGTTGTACGGCTCCGGTGGGCCGGGGACGGCGGAGGGCCGGGCTCCGGGGCGCGGGCCGCGGTGCGGCGGACGGCGCCCGGCCAACGGAAGGTTGTGAACAGGGGAAACGCCTCCGGTGCCGGCCGGGACGGGGCCGGTCCACGCGGGCCACGTTCCGCAACGCCGTTACGGGGTAGGCCTGTTGACGGACAGGACCGGCCGCCGGGCCCGGACCGGGGACGCGGGGCCCGCCGCGGAGGCGGCGCGCGGACGCCGCCCCGGGTGCGGGGCGCGGCCGCGGCGCCTCGGAGAACGCGGGAGGCAGACGGCGCCGTACGGGCCTGTTGTCGGCCGAGGGCCCGTGGGCCCACCGTTCGCCCACCGGACGTGGGCAGTGCTAGAAATAAGGATATGGCCGGACTTTTCGGCCGATCTTGGGAGCAGTCGGTTCTCTCGCCGGCCAACTGGCTCCCACGCAGTCGGCGCGAGCGCCCGCGTTCGGGACGAGAAGAGCGAGAAGGGCACGAACCGAAGGTCCCGCCGTCGTCCCCGGGGCGGCACTGGCGCTCGATGATGGATGTGCGCAGCGTCGCCGGGCAGGTGTTCGTCCTGCAGGTGGCGCTCGTGGTGCTGCTCGTCGTCGCCGCCGTCGTCGCCCTGGTGCTCCAGTCCCGGCACGACACCGGACGGGAGGCCCGCAACCGCTCGGTCGCCGTGGCCCAGTCCTACGCCAACGCCCCCGGCATCAAGGCCGCCCTGGCCCGGCGCGACCCGTCGGCCGTGCTGCAGCCCCTGACCGAGGTCGGGCGGAAGGCGGCGGGCGTCGACTTCATCGTGATCATGGATACCAACGGGATCCGCTACACCCATCCGATCCCGGACCGGATCGGGAAGCGGTTCGTCGGCACCATCGAACCGTCGCTGAACGGGCAGGTCTTCACCGAGCGGGTGCACGGCCCCCTCGGCTACGAGGAGCAGGCCGTGGTGCCGGTCAAGGGGAACGACGGCAAGGTGCTCGGGCTGGTCTCCGCCGGGCTCAAGGTCAACAACGTCACCAGCGTCGTCGACCGGCAGCTGCCGATCATCTTCGGCACCGGCGCGGCGGCGCTGCTGGTGGCGACGGGGGGTACGGCGCTGGTCACCCGGCGGCTGCGCCGCCAGACGCACGGCCTCGACCCGGCCGAGATGGCCCGCATGTACGAGCACCACGACGCGGTGCTGCACGCCGTGCGGGAAGGCGTCCTGATCGTCGCGGCGGACCACCGGCTGCTGCTCGCCAACGACGAGGCGCGCCGGCTGCTGAGCCTGCCGGCGGACGCCGAGGGCCGCGCGGTCTCCGAGCTCGGCCTGCCGCACCGCATGGCCGAGCTGCTGGTCTCCGGGCGGGCCGCCAGCGACGAGGTGCACCTGGTGGGGGAGCGGCTGATCGCCGTCAACCACCAGCCGACGGACCGCGACGGCGGACCGCCGGGCAGCGTGGCCACCCTCCGGGACACCACCGAGCTGCGGGCGCTCACCGGCAAGGCCGACAGCGCCCGGAAGCGGCTCAAGCTGCTGTACGACGCGGGGGTGCGGATCGGCACCAGCCTGGACGTGGTGCGCACCTGCGAGGAGCTGGCGGAGTTCGCGGTGCCCCGGTTCGCCGACTTCGTCACCATCGACCTGGTGGACCCCGTGCTGCACGGCGAGGAGCCGACCGGCAGCGGCGCGGACATGCGCCGCACGGCGACCAGCGGCATCCGGGAGGACCACCCGCTCTACCCGCTGGGCCGGCTCATCCACTTCGTCCCCTCCACCCCGCAGGCCTGGGGGTTCTCCAGCGGGCAGGCGGTCATGGAGCCGGACCTCACCGCGTTCGGGGGCTGGCAGGAGCAGGACCCCGATCGGGCCCGGCGGATCGTCGACTTCGGCATCCACTCGATGATCACCGTCCCGCTGCGGGCCCGGGGCGTGGTGCTGGGGATGGCCAGCTTCTGGCGTGCCGAGAAGCCCGAGCCGTTCGAGGAGGACGACCTGTCGCTGGCGGAGGAGCTGGTGGCGCGGGCGGCGGTCAGCGTCGACAACGCCCGCCGGTACACCCGCGAGCACACCATGGCCGTGACCCTCCAGCGCAGCCTGCTGCCGCGCACCCTGCCCGACCAGACCGCGCTCGACGTCGCCTACCGCTACCTCCCGGCGCAGGCCGGGGTGGGCGGCGACTGGTTCGACGTCATACCGCTGCCGGGGGCGCGGGTGGCGCTGGTCGTCGGGGACGTCGTCGGGCACGGACTGCACGCCACCGCGACGATGGGCCGGCTGCGCACCGCGATCAACAACTTCTGCACCCTCGACATGCCGCCCGACGAGCTCCTCTTCCACCTCGACGAGCTCGTGGCCCGGATCGACCAGGACGAGGCCCAGGAGGGCGGCGGCGAGGCGATCACCGGGGCCACCTGCCTGTACGCGATCTACGACCCGGTCTCGCGGACCTGCACCGCGGCCCGGGCCGGGCACCCCCCGCCCGCCGTGGTCCACCCCGACGGCAGTGTGGACTTCCCGGAGCTGCCCAGCGGGCCGCCGCTGGGCCTGGGCGGCATGCCGTTCGAGACCGGCGAGCTGCGGCTGCCGGAGGACTCCCGGCTGGTGCTCTACACCGACGGGCTCATCGAGGACCGCGACCGGGACATCGACGAGGGCCTGGAGCTGCTGCGCACCGCCCTGTCCGGCCATCCGGAGCGGACCCCGGAGGACACCTGTGACGCGGTGCTCGAAGCGCTGATGCCGGACCGGCCGGTGGACGACATCGCGCTGATCGTCGCCCGGACGCACATCGTCCCGGAGCACCAGGTCGCCGAGTGGGACGTCCCGTCCGACCCGTCCGCGGTCGCCCGGGTGCGGGCGGACGTGACCCGGAAGCTGGGCGAGTGGGAGGTGGACGAGGACATGGTGTTCACCACCGAGCTGATCCTCAGCGAGCTGATCACCAACGCCATCCGCTACGCCACCGGCCCGATCCGGGTGCGGCTGCTCCGCGACCGCAGCCTGATCTGCGAGGTCTCGGACACCAGCAACACCTCGCCGCACCTGCGGCGGGCGGCCACCACGGACGAGGGCGGCCGGGGGCTCTTCCTCGTCGCCCAGTTCGCCGAGCGGTGGGGCACGCGCTACATCGCCGAGGGCAAGATCATCTGGACCGAGCTGCCCCTCCAGGGCGGCGTCCGGCAGATCATGCCGTTCGACCTGGAGGCGGAGGAGCTGTAGGGCCCCTTGGGCCGAGCGGGTCGGGGCCGTGGCGTCGCGGAGCCGCTGACAGGCCGGCAGGTCCCGGGGCGGTTGTGGGGGCGTCCAGGGGCCGTTGCGGGGGCGCTCTCGCTCCCGGGGGCGCCGGGGTGGGCCCGTATGCGCCCGGGTCCGTGCCGTGCCGGCGGGACCGTCGCCGTCCCGGCAGAGCCGACCGTCGGCCCGGCAAGCCGACGGCCCCCGGCACTCGGACGGCTCCCGGCAACCCCGACGGCCTCCGGCACCCCCGTTCCCCCGCCCCGGAAAACGCCGACGGCCGGCCCCGCGCGATGCGGGACCGGCCGTCGGCGTTTCCGGGGGAGGAGGCGCGATGCCGTCGGGCCCTCGGGCCCTGCCGGCGCCTCCTCGGCTACTTCACCGGCTCGGGCTCCGGCTCGTCCGCCGGCTCGGCGTCGCCCGCCGGGTCGGACGGCGGGGTCTTCACCGAGTCCAGGAGCAGCTGGGCCACATCCACGACCTGGAGCGACTCCTTGGCCTTGCCGTCGTTCTTCTTGCCGTTGACCGAGTCGGTCAGCATGACGAGGCAGAACGGGCAGGCGGTGGAGACGATGTCCGGGTTGAGGGACAGCGCCTCGTCCACGCGCTCGGTGTTGATGCGCTTGCCGATCCGCTCCTCCATCCACATGCGCGCACCGCCGGCGCCGCAGCAGAAGCCCCGCTCCTTGTGGCGGTGCATCTCCTCGTTGCGCAGGCCCGGCACCTTGGCGATGATCTCGCGCGGCGGCGTGTAGACCTTGTTGTGGCGGCCCAGGTAGCAGGGGTCGTGGTAGGTGATCAGACCCTCGACCGGGGTGACCGGGATCAGCTTGCCCTCGTCCACCAGGTGCTGGAGCAGCTGGGTGTGGTGGATGACCTCGTACTCGCCGCCGAGCTGCGGGTACTCGTTGGCGATGGTGTTGAAGCAGTGCGGGCAGGTCGCGACGATCTTCTTCTTGGACTTCTCGACCGTCACGCCCTCGTCGCCCGCGGCGGAGCCGCTGTCGGACGGAGTCTCGCCGAAGGCCATGTTCAGCATCTCGACGTTCTGCTGGCCGAGCTGCTGGAACAGGAACTCGTTGCCCAGACGGCGGGCGGAGTCACCGGTGCACGCCTCGTCGCCGCCCATGATCGCGAACTTGACGCCCGCGATGTGCAGCAGCTCCGCGAAGGCCTTGGTGGTCTTCTTGGCGCGGTCCTCCAGGGCGCCGGCGCAGCCGACCCAGTAGAGGTAGTCGACCTCGGTGAGGTCCTCGATGTCCTTGCCGACGACCGGGACCTCGAAGTCGACCTCCTTGGTCCACTCCAGCCGCTGCTTCTTGGCCAGGCCCCAGGGGTTGCCCTTCTTCTCCAGGTTCTTGAGCATCGTCCCGGCCTCGCTCGGGAAGGACGACTCGATCATCACCTGGTAGCGGCGCATGTCGACGATGTGGTCGATGTGCTCGATGTCCACCGGGCACTGCTCGACGCAGGCGCCGCAGGTGGTGCAGGACCAGAGGACGTCCGGGTCGATGACGCCGTTCTCCTCCAGGGTCCCGATCAGCGGGCGCTCGGCCTCGGCCAGGGCCGCCGCCGGAACGTCCTTGAGCTGCTCCTCGGTGGCCTTCTCCTCGCCCTCGGCGTCCTTGCCGCCGCCCGCGAGCAGGTACGGCGCCTTGGCGTGCGCGTGGTCGCGCAGCGACATGATGAGGAGCTTCGGGGAGAGCGGCTTGCCGGTGTTCCAGGCGGGGCACTGCGACTGGCAGCGGCCGCACTCGGTGCAGGTGGAGAAGTCGAGGATGCCCTTCCAGGAGAAGTGCTCGACCTGGGAGACGCCGAACTGGTCGTCCTCGCCCGGGTCCTCGAAGTCGATCGGCTTGCCGCCGGAGACCATCGGCTGCAGCGCGCCGAGCGCCACGTCGCCGTCCGCCTCGCGCTTGAACCAGATGTTGGGGAAGGCCAGGAAGCGGTGCCAGGCCACACCCATGTCGGTCTTGAGCGAGACCGTGATCATCCAGATGAAGGATGTCGCGATCTTGACCAGCGCGAAGAAGTAGGTGAGGTTCTGCAGGGTGCCCAGGCTCAGGCCCTTGAAGAACGCGACCAGCGGGTACGAGATGAAGAACGCGGGCTCGTAGTGCTCCACGCCGTGCTGGGCGCCCTCCAGGGCGTGCAGCGTGACGATGCAGATGCCGACGATGAGGATGACGGCCTCGACGAAGTAGGCCTGGCCGGTGTTGGAGCCCGCGAACCGGGACTTGCGGCCGGCCCCGCCGGGCCTGCTCATCTGCCGGATGACGATCAGGGTCACGATGCCGACCGTCGTCAGGGTGCCGATCAGCTCGACGAACATCTCCCACGGCAGCCAGTCGCCGATGAACGGGATCAGCCAGTCGGCCTGGAAGAGCTGGCCGATGGCGTTGACGATCGTCAGCAGCAGCGAGAAGAAGCCCACCGCCACGAACCAGTGCGCCACGCCGACGACGCCCCAGCGGTTCATCCGGGTGTGGCCGAGGAACTCCTTGACCACGGTGATGGTGCGCTGCGTGGGGTCGTCCGTGCGGGAACCGGCGGGTACGGGCTGGCCGAGCCGTACGAAGCGGTAGATCTGCAGGATGGCACGGCCGAACAGCGCGACGCCGACCGCGATTAGGACCAGCGACACAATGATCGCGGCGAGTTGCATTAGGGGGCTCCTCGGGCCTGCGAGAGCTGTCTGGGAGGCTGTGTCCCCCTGCGGGCGGGCACCGGGACCCCAGACTTACTAAGCGGTAACTTTTCCAGTCTTGCTGACATTACCCAGGATCGCAGGCCGCATGAAGCCGCCCGGCCGGTGATCTGCGTCGCCCAGGCAACCCTTCGCTGTCGCCGCCGCCCCGGCCGCCCCGCCCCGCGGACCCCTTCCTTCCGGCCGTGACATGCCATCCCGCATAAGACTTGAGTAAGGGTGACTCAGGTCTGTTGACAGGGAAAAGTGGATCATGCACGCTTGAGTCTGTTCCGCTCAAGTCCTCTGGAGGAAGCGATCATGGCACGTGCGGTCGGCATCGACCTGGGTACGACGAACTCCGTCGTCAGTGTTCTCGAAGGCGGTGAGCCCACCGTCATCACCAACGCCGAGGGCGCCAGGACCACGCCGTCTGTTGTGGCCTTCGCCAAGAACGGCGAGGTGCTCGTGGGCGAGGTCGCGAAGCGCCAGGCGGTCACCAACGTCGACAGGACCATCCGGTCGGTCAAGCGCCACATGGGCACCGACTGGAAGATCGACCTGGACGGCAAGGACTTCAACCCGCAGCAGATGTCTGCGTTCATTCTGCAGAAGCTGAAGCGGGACGCCGAGTCCTACCTCGGGGAGAAGGTCGCGGACGCGGTCATCACCGTCCCGGCCTACTTCAACGACTCCGAGCGCCAGGCCACCAAGGAGGCCGGCGAGATCGCGGGTCTCAACGTTCTGCGCATTGTCAACGAGCCGACCGCGGCCGCCCTCGCCTACGGGCTGGAGAAGGACGACCAGACCATTCTGGTCTTCGACCTCGGCGGCGGCACCTTCGACGTCTCGCTGCTCGAGATCGGCGACGGCGTGGTGGAGGTCAAGGCCACCAACGGTGACAACCACCTCGGTGGTGACGACTGGGACCAGCGCGTCGTCGACTACCTGGTCGAGCAGTTCAAGAACGGCCACGGCGTCGACCTGGCCAAGGACAAGATGGCCCTCCAGCGCCTCCGCGAGGCCGCGGAGAAGGCGAAGATCGAGCTGTCCTCGTCCACCGAGACCACGATCAACCTGCCGTACATCACGGCGTCCGCCGAGGGCCCGCTGCACCTGGACGAGAAGCTCACCCGGGCCCAGTTCCAGCAGCTCACCTCGGACCTGCTCGAGCGCTGCAAGACCCCGTTCCACAACGTCATCAAGGACGCCGGCATCCAGCTGTCCGAGATCGACCACGTGGTCCTCGTCGGTGGCTCCACCCGGATGCCCGCCGTCGCCGAGCTGGTCCGTGACCTGACCGGCGGCAAGGACGCCAACAAGGGCGTCAACCCGGACGAGGTCGTCGCCATCGGCGCCGCCCTGCAGGCCGGTGTGCTCAAGGGCGAGGTCAAGGACGTCCTGCTGCTCGACGTCACCCCGCTGTCCCTCGGTATCGAGACCAAGGGCGGCATCATGACGAAGCTCATCGAGCGCAACACCACGATCCCGACCAAGCGCTCCGAGATCTTCACGACGGCCGAGGACAACCAGCCGTCCGTGCAGATCCAGGTCTACCAGGGCGAGCGCGAGATCGCGGCGTACAACAAGAAGCTCGGGATGTTCGAGCTCACCGGCCTCCCGCCGGCCCCGCGCGGCGTCCCGCAGGTCGAGGTCACCTTCGACATCGACGCCAACGGCATCATGCACGTCGCCGCGAAGGACCTCGGCACGGGCAAGGAGCAGAGGATGACCGTCACCGGTGGCTCCGCGCTGCCGAAGGACGACATCGACCGCATGATGCGCGAGGCCGAGCAGTACGCGGAGGAGGACCACAAGCGCCGCGAGGCCGCCGAGACCCGCAACCAGGCCGAGCAGCTCGTCTACCAGACGGACAAGTTCCTCAAGGACAACGAGGAGAAGGTCCCGGGCGACGTCAAGACCGAGGTCGAGACCGCGCTCACCGAGCTGAAGGAGAAGCTCGAGGGCGACGACACCGCCGAGATCCGCACCGCGACCGAGAAGGTCGCCGCGGTGAGCCAGAAGCTGGGCCAGGCGATGTACGCCAACGCCCCGGCGGACGGCGCGGGCGCGGCCGGTGCCGGCGCCGAGGGCGACGGTGAGGCGAAGGCCGACGACGACGTCGTCGACGCCGAGATCGTCGACGAGGAGAAGCCGAAGGGCGGTGCCGCGTGACGGAGGAGACCCCGGGCTTCGACGAGCAGCCCGACGGCTCTCCCTCCTCGCCTCCCTTCGAGGAGGGGTCCGCCGCCGCGCAGGGTCCGCACGCCGCGGGCCGGGACGGCGCAAAGGCCGACGGGTCCGCCGAGCAGGCGGGCCCGGCGGCCCCGGCGGGGGACGAGCTGCAGACCGTGGGCCTGCAGGCGCAGCTGGACCAGGTGCGGACGGCGCTCAACGAGCGCACGGCCGACCTCCAGCGCCTCCAGGCCGAGTACCAGAACTACCGCCGCCGGGTGGAGCGGGACCGGATAACGGTCAAGGAGATCGCCGCGGCGAACCTCCTGACCGAGCTGCTTCCGGTGCTCGACGACATCGGCCGGGCGCGGGAGCACGGTGAGCTGGTCGGCGGCTTCAAGTCGGTCGCCGAATCGGTGGAGGGCACGGCCGCCAAGATGGGGCTGCAGCAGTTCGGCAAGGAGGGCGAGCCCTTCGACCCGCTGATCCACGAGGCCCTGATGCACAGTTATGCGCCCGACGTCACCGAGACGACGTGCGTGTCGATCCTCCAGCCGGGGTATCGCATCGGCGAGCGGACGATCCGTCCCGCACGGGTCGCCGTGGCCGAGCCGCAGCCCGGAGCCCAGCCCAAGGGCGACGGGGGCGACGGGCCGGACGAGGAGAGCGGTGGCCCGGACGAGGGCTGACGCAGCAACAGGGACAGCAGGAGAGGAGGGGCGTCGGGAATGAGCCTGAGCAGGGACTTGCTGGAAAAGGACCTCTACAAGGTTCTCGGCGTCCCCAAGGACGCCACCGAGGCGGAGATCAAGAAGGCGTACCGGAAGCTCGCCCGCGAGTACCACCCGGACGCCAACAAGAACGACGCCAAGGCCGAGGAGCGCTTCAAGGAGATCTCCGAGGCCAACGACGTCCTGGCCGACGCCAAACGCCGCAAGGAGTACGACGAGGCGCGCGCGCTCTTCGGCAACGGAGGATTCCGTGCCGGTCCGGGCGCGGGCGGCTCCGGCAACTTCAACTTCGACCTGGGCGACCTCTTCGGAGGCGCCCAGGGCGGGGGCGGAGCGGGCGCGGGCGGCTTCGGCGGCGGCGGAATCGGTGACGTCTTCGGGGGTCTGTTCAACCGCGGGGGCCCCGGCACCCGCACCCAGCCGCGCCGCGGCCAGGACATCGAGTCCGAGGTGACGCTGAGCTTCACCGAGGCGGTCGACGGGGCCACGGTCCCGCTGAGGATGTCCAGCTCGGCCGCGTGCAAGGCCTGTTCGGGCACCGGCGACAGAAACGGTACTCCTCGGGTGTGCCCGACCTGTGTCGGCACCGGTCAGGTCAGCCGCGGCGGCGGTGGCGGCTTCTCCCTCACCGATCCGTGCGTGGAGTGCCGCGGCCGCGGTCTGATCGCCCAGGATCCGTGCGAGACCTGCAAGGGCAGCGGGCGCGCCACCAGCTCCCGCACCATGCAGGTGCGGATCCCGGCGGGGGTCGCCGACGGCCAGCGCATCCGGCTGCGCGGCAAGGGCGCGCCGGGCGAGCGCGGCGGACCCAACGGCGACCTGTACGTCGTGGTGAACGTCGATCCGCACCCGGTCTTCGGCCGCAAGGGCGACAACCTCACCGTCACCGTGCCCGTCACCTACCCGGAGGCGGCGCTCGGCGGCGAGGTCAAGGTGCCCACCCTCGGCGGCCCGCCGGTCACGCTCAAGCTGCCGGCCGGGACGCCCAACGGGCGCACCATGCGTGCCCGCGGCAAGGGCGCGGTCCGCAAGGACGGCACCCGCGGCGACCTGCTGGTCACCGTGGAGGTCAGCGTCCCCAAGGACCTCGGCGACGAGGCGAAGGAAGCGCTGGAGGCCTTCGCCGAGGTCACCGCGGGGGAGGACCCGCGGGCCGAGCTGTTCCAGGCCGCGAAGGGAGCATGAGATGGACGGCCGAGGATTGCCCGGAGGCAGGGGCGGCAGGAGCCGCAACCCCTACGAGCTGACCGACGAATCGCCCGTCTACGTCATCTCGGTCGCCGCTCAGCTCTCGGGTCTGCACCCGCAGACCCTGCGGCAGTACGACCGGCTGGGCCTGGTCTCCCCGGACCGCACGGCGGGCCGGGGCCGGCGCTACTCGGCCCGGGACATCGAGCTGCTCCGGCAGGTGCAGCAGCTGTCCCAGGACGAGGGCATCAACCTCGCCGGCATCAAGCGCATCATCGAACTGGAGAACCAGGTGACGGCGCTCCAGCAGCGGGTCGCCGAGCTCCAGCAGGCGGTCGAGGGCGCGGCGGCGGCCATCCAGCAGCGCGAGGCCGCGGTGCACGCCTCGTACCGCCGGGACCTGGTGCCGTACCAGGACGTCCAGCAGACCAGCGCGCTGGTGGTCTGGCGGCCGAAGCCGAAGCG
>NZ_JBYITE010000039.1:0-68150 GCF_057709105.1 Streptomyces sp. bgisy100 | reverse complement strand
CCCCCCCCCCCCTCCCCCCCCCCCCCCCCACCCCCCCCCCCCCCCCCCCCCGGGGCCCCTGCGGCGTTCCGGCGCCGCGACGGCGCCGGAGGGCCGCGACGGCGCCGGAGGGACCCGGTCCGGGCCCGCGACCGTGCAGACGGTCACGGAGGGCCTCTGCGGGGCGTTTCCGGGGCCCTGTGGGGCACCGGAGAGGGTGGAGCCGGGTGGGGCGACAGGCGTACGGGGCGCTCGGGCGTACGGGGCGCGCGGGCGTGGGTGGCCGGTGTGCGCAGGGTGGCGTGAGCCGCCCGGCCCGGTGGCCGGCCGGCACCGCGCCGGGGGCCCCTACGCGACCGTCAGTCCTGCGGCGCGGGTGCCCGCCGGCTCCACAGCGGCCGGGGTCCGGGGGACATGGCTCACGGGCCCGGGACGCAGCGGCTCGCGGGCCCAAGACGGCTCACGCGGGCCGGGGACACAGCGGCTCGCGGCCCAAGACGGCTCACGGATACGAGACGCACCGGCTCACGGACCCGAGAGCTCACGGACGTGACGCGCGCGCACCGGCTCGCCGACACGCCGACGCGGCCACCGGGCCGCGCGGAATCGCGGCCGGGGCGGACCGGGCAGGGCTCAGGCGCCCTGCTGGGCCAGCACGGGCGCCAGCACGGCGACGGCGATCAAGGCCACCAGCAGGGCCAGCAGCGCCGCCGGGGAGAGCCCGCCGAACGGTCCTTGCTGCTGAAGCCGCTCGCGGCTCGCCCGGCAGACGGGGCAGCGGCCCTCGCTGACCGGGGCCGCGCAGTTGGCGCACACCAGACGGTCGCATGTCATGCGATCTCCTCCTCACTGTGGCCAACGCAGGCGGAAACACTCCGGTTCCCCCTACCACTGTGCCAGCTCCACCACGATTCGGCGCGCCCCGCTGGATTCCGTGACCCGGTCGTGGGTGGGAAGTCTGCGGCCAATGCGTCCTTTGTCCTGAATAGTGTCGTGAATCGGCGCTCAACGGCCGACCGACGTCTGCACGGCCCCTCCCGCTTCGCGTATGGTCACGCTCACCGACGGGAGCCCACCACGGCGTCCCGTGTCCCCTCTACAGGTCGACCCTGGTGCATCCGTGATCCGATTCGACAACGTCTCCAAGACCTACGCCAAGCAGACGCGCCCTGCTCTCCGCGATGTCTCGCTCGAGATCGAGAAGGGCGAGTTCGTCTTCCTCGTGGGGTCCTCGGGCTCCGGCAAGTCCACCTTCCTGCGGCTGCTGCTGCGCGAGGAGCGGGCCAGCCACGGCGCGGTGCACGTGCTGGGCAAGGACCTGGGCAGGCTCTCCAACTGGAAGGTGCCGCAGATGCGCCGCCAGTTGGGCACCGTGTTCCAGGACTTCCGGCTGCTCCCCAACAAGACGGTCGGCGAGAACGTCGCCTTCGCGCTCGAAGTGATCGGCAAGCCGCGGGGCCAGATCCGCAAGACCGTCCCCGAGGTCCTGGACCTCGTGGGGCTCGGCGGCAAGGACGACCGGATGCCGGGCGAGCTGTCCGGTGGTGAGCAGCAGCGCGTGGCCATCGCGCGGGCGTTCGTCAACCGCCCGATGCTGCTGATCGCCGACGAGCCGACGGGAAACCTGGACCCGCAGACCTCGGTGGGCATCATGAAGCTGCTGGACCGGATCAACCGGACCGGCACCACGGTCGTGATGGCCACGCACGACCAGCAGATCGTCGACCAGATGCGCAAGCGCGTCATCGAGCTCGAAAAGGGCCGACTGGTGCGCGACCAGTCGCGCGGTGTCTACGGCTACCAGCACTGATCCTGAGTCCCGTAGTCGCGGCCGCCCCCTGAAAGGACATCATGCGCGCCCAGTTCGTCCTGTCGGAGATCAGCGTCGGTCTCCGTCGCAACCTCACGATGACCTTCGCGGTCATCGTCTCCGTCGCCCTGTCGCTCGCCCTCTTCGGCGGGTCCCTGCTCATGCGGGACCAAGTGAGCACGATGAAGGGCTTCTGGTACGACAAGGTCAACGTCTCGATCTTCCTCTGCAACAAGAACGACGCGACGAGCGACCCCAACTGCGCCAAGGGTGCGGTCACCGAGGACCAGAAGCAGCAGATCCGCGCGGATCTGAAGAAGCTGCCGGTCGTCGACACCGTGCAGTTCGAGAGCAGTGACCAGGCGTACAAGCACTACAAGGAGCAGTTCGGCGACTCGCCGCTGGCCAGCTCCCTCACGCCGGACCAGATGCAGGAGTCCTACCGGGTCAAGCTGAAGGACCCGGAGAAGTACCAGGTCATCTCCAGCGCCTTCTCCAGCCGGCCGGGTGTGCAGCAGGTCCAGGACCAGAAGAACCTGCTGCAGAACCTCTTCAACCTGCTCGACGGCATGAAGTACGCGGCCCTCGGCGTCATGGCGCTGATGCTGGTCGTCGCGCTCATGCTGATCGTCAACACGGTGCGGGTGTCGGCGTTCAGCCGCCGCCGGGAGACCGGCATCATGCGGCTGGTCGGGGCGTCGAGCTTCTACATCCAGATGCCGTTCATCATGGAGGCGGCGTTCGCCGGTCTGCTGGGCGCCACCGGCGCCTGCGCGATCCTGCTGGTCGGCCGCTACTTCCTGATCGACCACGGCCTGGCGCTCGCGGACAAGATGCAGCTGATCAACTTCATCGGCTGGGACGCGGTCCTCGCCAAGCTGCCGCTGGTGCTCGCCACCGGGCTCCTGATGCCCGCACTTGCGGCTTTCTTCGCCTTGCGCAAGTACCTCAAGGTGTGATCTGTACCCGGGGCGCCGTACGGGCGATTGGCCGTACGGCGCCCTTCGGTGTCCTAGACTCACCCGCATGTCGGGCCCGTGTACGTTCCTCCGGCCCCGCAGCGTCCGCCGCGGGGCGGCCCTGACATTGGTCTTCGGGTGCGTCGTCGCCGCCGGGGCCGCTTCCGGTCTCTGGGACGGCGGGACGGCGAACGCCGCCCGGCTGCCCGCCCGTTCGGTGGCCCGCGCCGCCGACCGCGCCGAGGTCGCCCGGGCCGCCGCCGAGGCGATGGCGGACGGCAAGTCCGGTTCGCAGGCCGCCGAGGAGGTCGTCAGCCGCAGCGGTGACCGCTGGGGCGCCGTCTACAGCGCCCGCGAGTACGAGGATGTGCGGCAGGCCCTCGACGGCAGTTACGTCGGCGTCGGCATCTGGGTCCGCGGCGGCCGCGGCGGCCGGATCGAGGTGGCCCGGGTGCAGCCCGAGGGGCCCGCCGGGCACGCCGGCGTCCGGGCCGGTGACCGGCTCCGGACGATCGACGGCCGCACCATCACCGGGCAGCCCGTCACCGATGTGGTGGCCCGGCTGCGCGGCGCCGGGGACGGCGGTCGGCCGGCCCGTGCGGGCACGCCGGTCGAGCTCGGTCTGGAGCGCGGCGGGCACGCCTGGCAGGAGCCGCTGCACCGGGCGCGGCTGGCGACCGAGACCGTCACCGCCCGCCGGTGGGCGGCGGACCGCACCACGCGGATCACGGTCGGCTCGTTCACCCGGAGCACCGGGGAGCAGGTGCGCCGCGCGGTGCGCAAGGCCCCCGCGGGCGACGGCATCCTGCTCGACCTGCGCGGCAACTCCGGTGGTCTGGTCACCGAGGCCGTCACCGCCGCGTCCGCGTTCCTCGACGGCGGCCTGGTGGCCACCTACGACGTCCGGGGCGAGCAGCAGGCCCTCTACGCGCGGCAGGGCGGCGACACCGGCAGGCCGCTGGTGGTGCTCGTCGACGGCGGCACCATGAGCGCCGCCGAGCTGCTGGCCGGCGCGCTCCAGGACCGGGGCAGGGCGGTGGTCGTGGGCTCCCGGACGTTCGGCAAGGGCTCGGTGCAGATGCCGAGCGAGCTGCCGGACGGCTCGGTCGCCGAGCTGACCGTCGGCCACTACCGCACCCCCGCCGGGCGCCTCGTGGACGGCCGCGGCATCACGCCTGATCTGGCCGTGCGCGGGGGCGCCGAGGACCGGGCCCGCACAGTATTGAGTGGCCTCGGGGGCGGGGCATAGTGCGAGAATGGCCGGGCTATGGCTAAAGAGACGGGGCGCAAGCTGATCGCGCAGAACAAGAAGGCGCGGCACGACTACACCATCATCGACACCTACGAGTGCGGTCTCGTGCTGACCGGCACCGAGGTGAAGTCGCTGCGGCAGGGGCGTGCCTCCCTGGTGGACGGCTTCGCGCAGCTCGACGGCGGCGAGGCGTGGCTGCACAACGTCCACATCCCCGAGTACACCCAGGGGACGTGGACCAACCACAGCGCGCGGCGCAAGCGGAAGCTGCTGCTGCACCGCGCGGAGATCGACAAGCTGGAGAGCAAGTCCCAGGAGACCGGGCACACGCTCGTCCCGCTGGCGCTGTACTTCAAGGACGGCCGGGCCAAGGTCGAGGTCGCCCTGGCCAAGGGCAAGAAGGAGTACGACAAGCGGCAGGCGCTGCGCGAGAAGCAGGACAAGCGCGACGCCGACCGGGTGATCTCGGCGGTGAAGCGGCGGCAGCAGAGCTGATCCGCCGGGCTGCGCCTGCGTCCGCGTGGGCGCGGGCAGCTCATCGTCCGGCGCCGGGGCGTACGGCCCGCGGGCCGGGGTGTCCTTGACAGGCCGGGAATACGCTGGCACGGGTCCGCGTTGATCCCGTACGATGGCGCAAGCAGCCCGGGCACACGCCCGGCGCCGCAGATTGAAAAATCAACATGGGGATGATCGGTTTCGACAGCGGCTGTCGAAGCAGGGGAAGCGAGCCGAGGAAGCGGCAATGATCTCGTAAACCATATGTCGCAACCAATAAGTGCCGATAACAAGCGCACTCAGTTCGCCCTCGCTGCCTAAGTAGCGACTGGTGAACTTGTCAGCCCGGGGCTGTTCCCGACCCGGATCCTGGCATCAGCTAGGGAACTAAACCACTAGGCCCGGTCACGGGGCCGAGTGGGAAATCAAACAGTGACTGAGCCCGTCGGAGACTTGTCCGCGTGATCTCCGGGGCCGAGAAAATCGCAGCGGACTGCGCTCGGAGAAGCCCTGTTTCCGCACCGTTGGACGCGGGTTCGATTCCCGCCATCTCCACTCATCCCATGTGCGTCGAAGGCCCCAGCTGTTCTCAGCGGGGCCTTCGGCGTTCCACGGGACGTCATCCGGGGCGTTCCATGGGACGTCATCCGGTGGCGTTCACGAGCCTCCGGCCATGTTCACGGGGTCTCCGGCAGGGTGCCCGGGGAGCGGCGCAGGCCCCGCCGCAGCCGCCCGGCCCCGGCCGCGGCGACCGTCAGGGCCAGGGCTCCGGCCAGCGCCGGGACCCAGTAGCCCGCGCCGGGGCCGAGGTGTTCCACGGTCCGGCCCCCCGTGGCGGCGCCGGCCGCGATGCCCACCAGCAGCGCGGTGTACGCCGTGGTCATGCCCTCGTTGAGGCGTGCCTCCGGGATCAGTTGCTGGACCAGCGCCATCCCGGTGACCATCGTCGGCGCGGTGGCCGTACCCGCCAGGAACAGCCCCGCCGCCAGCGTCGGCAGGCCGTCGGCCGCGGTGAGCGGCAGCACCCCGAGGGCCATGGCGGCGACGCCGGTGACGAGGCGGCCCGCCGACGCGGCCCGGAGCCGCAGCGCGCCGAAGACCAGACCGGCCGCGGCGGAGCCGGCCGCCTGGAGCGCCAGGACGGCGCTGCTCGGGGCGGTGCCGCCCAGCGTGTCCACGGCGGCGATCGTCGCCACCTCCATCGAGCCGAAGAGCGCGCCGGTCGCCAGGAGGACGGCCAGCAGCACCCCGAGGCCCGGGACCCGCAGGGGCCCCGCCGACCGGCCGCCGGGCCGCGGGCGGACCGGGGGTTCGGTGGCGCGTTGGGCGGCGAACAGCAGGGTGCCCGCGGTCAGCAGGACCGCCGCCGTCAGCAGCCCCGCCTCCGGGGCGACCAGGGTGCACAGCAGCATCGCCAGCACCGGGCCCACCATGAAGCAGAGCTCGTCGAGGACCTGCTCGAAGGAGCCGGCCACGTGCCGGAGCCGGGGGCTGTCCCGGTGCAGATGGGCCCAGCGCGCCCGGGTCATGGCCCCGACGCCCGGGGCGCCGGAGGCGCCGGCGCAGCTCAGCAGCAGGGCCCAGGCGGGGGCGCCGTGGTGCACGCAGAGCAGCAGGGACGTCGTCCCGGTGGCGAACACCAGGGCCGCCGGAACGGCCACCCGGGCCTGCCCGTGCCGGTCCACCAGCCGGCCGAGCAGCGGGGCGGTGCCGGCGGTGACCGCCACCCCGGTGGCCGACACCGCTCCGGCCAGCGCGTACGAGTCGCGCTCCAGGGCGATCAGCAGCACGGTGGCGACGCCGAGCATGGACATCGGGAGCCGGGCCAGGGCGCCGGCCAGGGTGAAGGCGACCGCGCCGGGCGCGGCGAAGATCCGGCGGTAGGGGGTCAGCGGGCCGCGGCGGCGGGCGGGCGGTGGCATCCGGCGGTCGGCGGCGACCAGGGTGTCGCCGACCACGGTCAGCAGGGGCGGGTCGGAGGAGTAGGGCATGGCTCAACGGTCGTCGCCCGGAACGGTGTTGGTCCAACACCTGATCAGTGGCGATTCACGCATCCGTGTTGTTGACTGGCCGGGTGCCCCGAGACATCGCCCCGCGGCTGCTGCGCGCCTTCGTCACCGTCGCCGGTGAGCTGCACTTCACCCGGGCCGCCGCCCGGCTGTTCGTCGCCCAGCAGGCGCTGAGCCGGGACATCGGGCGGCTGGAGCGGGAGTTGGGGGTCACGCTCTTCCTCCGCACCACGCGCAGCGTCGAGCTGACGGCGGACGGGCAGCGGCTGCTGCCGTACGCCCGCCGGGTGCTGGCGGCGCAGGACGAGCTGGTGGCCGCCTGCGCCGACGGGGGCGGACGCCCGCTGCTGGTCGACGTCGGCTCGCCGTACGCCACCGCGCACCGGGTCCTCGCCGAGGCGCGGAGCGCCGCGCCCGGGACCGAGTTCTTCGCCCGCTTCCACAGCGGTCTCACCGGCGCGGCGGAGGACGTGCTCGTCGGCCGGCTCGATGTGTCGTTCGGCCGGGTGGCGGGGCTGGCCCCGGCCGTCCTGGCCCGGCTGGAGCACTGCCCGGTGCGGTACGAGCCGATGACCGTGGTGCTGCCGGCGGATCATCCGCTGGCCGGGCTGCCGGCCGTGCCGCTGGCGGCGCTCGCCGGGGAGTCCGTCTACACCGGTGCGGGCAACCCGGCGACCGCCGAGTGGACGGGGCTCGCGGACCTGCTCTTCGCCGGGCGCCGGATCGCCGCGCTGCCCCCGCTGCCGCCGATCGAGGGCAAGGACGAGTTCGCCCGGGTGATGCAGAAGCTGGGGCGGCCGGTGCTGGCCAGCGTGGAGTTCGTCGACATGCCCTGGGCGGTGCGCCGGCCGCTGGTGGAGCCGGTCCCGCTCTCCGCGGTCTCCATGGTGTGGCGCCGCGGGCTGCGTCACCCGGGGCTGGACGTGCTGCTTGAGGCGGCGCGGTCGCTGGGGGAGGCGGAGCGTTGGCTGGAGCGCCCCGCTGGTTCCTGGCTGCCCGATGTCGACGGGACACTGATGGCGTCCATCGGGAAGTAGCACCGGAGTGTCCGCACTTGGCAGAGAAATGACCGACTCCGACCGTTAAAAGGGGCGTGCGCCGGTGTGTCCCCGGTGTGCGCTAAGTTCCTCGTCCGGGCGCAATGCGGTAGGGGGCGCCTCGGGCCGGGTGGGGAGACCGGGCCCGACGGCAGATGCCCGGAGACGTCGCGTGCGCACCTCGATCGGCCTCTGCACCCCGGGATGTGCGTACACCAGTGGACAACTTACGAGACCCTGCCCTGCTTCGGAGTGCCGTGGCCCCGGGCGCCGGCCCGGCGCCCCTGGCCGACCTGGCCGATTACACCGGACTGGACGACGACGAACCGACCCGGCAGCTGCCGGAGGTGTCCCTCGGCGGGCCCCCGGGCACCGATGAGGACGGCGGACCGGTGTTCGTCGACAGCAGCGGCCGGCGCCGGCGCAAACTCCGGCGCATCGGCTGGATCCTGGGCGCGGGCTGCGCCGGGTACGCGGCCGTGCTGGTCTACTCGCTGCTCGGCGGCAACGCCGGTGCCCCCTGGCTGCTGATCCCGGGCGCCGACGACGACAAGCCGCGGGACGCCGTGGTGACGTCGCCCGAGAAGGGCGCCGGGGCGGAGCGCGGTGTTCCGGCCCCGGCCACCGGCGTGGCCGGCGCCGGTGCCACCGCCGGGCCGTACGCCTCCGAGTCCGGCCGGCCGGGCCGGCGGGCGTCCGCCGAGGAGCGCAGGCGCGACGGGAAGAAGGCCGCGCCGCGCACGGGCGAACGCGCCACGGCCGGCACCGCCGGTTCGAAGGTCACCCCGGCGCCCGGGCCGGTGACCGAGCCGGTCCCGGACCGGGACCCCGACCCCGGCGCCGAGCCGGGACCCGCACCCGACCCGGGCGCGGGGCCCGGCCCCGTACCCGCGGAGTCGGCGTCCTCGACGCCCGAGCCCTCGACCGGTTCCCCGGCCCCCGAGAGCTCGCAGCCGGCCCCCGAGGGCGGCACATCATGAGGTCCCCGCGCGCCCGCGGGCGCACCCGGCGCCGCAGGCTGCCGATGCGGCACCTGCTGCCGCTCACCTTCCTCGTGGCGCTGCTCGCCATGCTGATGCTCCGCGGCTACGTCCACAGCGAGATCCTCGCCGACCACCGGGTGCGGTCCGCCGCGCCCTCCGGGGAGGTCCCGGAGCGGATCCTGAGCGGCGGGCCGGTCCTCGACGCCCGCGGTGAGGGCCGGCCGGTCAGCCACCGGATCCCCGACCGGAAGGTCGTGCTGACCTTCGACGACGGGCCCGACCCGGTGTGGACGCCGCGGATCCTCGACCGGCTGAAGCAGCAGCGGGCGCACGCCGTCTTCTTCGTCACCGGCACGATGGCCGCCCGCTACCCCGAACTGGTGCGGCGGATCGTGGCCGAGGGGCACGAGGTGGGCCTGCACACCTTCAACCACCCCGACCTCTCGTACCGGTCCCGCTCCGGCATCGACTGGCAGCTGACCCAGAACCAGCTCGCGCTGGCCGGTGCCGCCGGGATCCGCACCTCGCTCTTCCGGCCGCCGTACTCGGCGACCGCCGACGCCCTGGACGACAGGTCCTGGCCGGTGACCCGCTACATCGGCAGCCGCGGCTACATCAGCGCCTTCATCGACACCGACAGCGAGGACTGGGCGCGTCCCGGCGTCGCCGCGATCGTCCGGAACGCCCTGCCCGCCAAGCGCGGCGCCGGGGCGGTCGTCCTGCTGCACGACTCCGGCGGCGACCGCTCCCAGACCCTGGCCGCGCTCGACCGGATCATCCCCGAACTCAAGGACCGCGGCTACACGTTCCCGACGCTGACCCGGGCCCTGAAGGCGCCCAGCGCGCACACCCCCGTCACCGGCGCCGAGCTGTGGAAGGGCAAGGCGTTCGTCCTCGCGGTGGAGCTGTCCGAGGACACCACGGACACCCTGGCCGTGCTGCTCGCCGTCGTCGGCTTCCTGGTGTTCCTGCGCTTCGGGCTGATGCTGGTGCTCTCCTGGGCACACGCCCGCAAGGTGCGCCGGCGCCGCTTCCGCTGGGGGCCGCCGGTGACCGAGCCGGTCACCGTGCTGGTCCCGGCGTACAACGAGGCCAAGTGCATCACCAACACCGTGCGTTCGCTGGTCGCCGGGGACCACCCGGTGGAGATCATCGTCATCGACGACGGCTCCGCGGACGGCACGGCCGACATCGTCGACGGGCTCGGCCTGCCCGGCGTGCGGGTCGTGCGGCAGCGGAACGCGGGCAAGCCCGCCGCCCTCAACAACGGCATCGCCCACGCCTCCCACGCCATCGTGGTGATGATGGACGGCGACACGGTCTTCGAGGAGTCGACCGTCCGCGAGCTGGTGCAGCCATTCGGCGATCCGCGGGTCGGCGCGGTCGCGGGGAACGCCAAGGTCGGCAACCGGGACACCCTCATCGGCGCCTGGCAGCACATCGAGTACGTGATGGGCTTCAACCTGGACCGCCGGATGTACGACGTGCTGCGGTGCATGCCCACCATCCCCGGAGCGGTCGGCGCCTTCCGCCGCGACGCCCTGGAACGGGTCGGCGGGATGAGCGAGGACACCCTCGCCGAGGACACCGACATCACCATGGCCCTGCACCGGGACGGCTGGCGGGTGGTCTACGCCGAGAAGGCCCGCGCCTGGACCGAGGCGCCCGAGACGGTCCAGCAGCTCTGGTCGCAGCGCTACCGCTGGTGCTACGGCACCATGCAGGCGATCTGGAAGCACCGCCGGGCGCTGGTCGAGTCGGGTCCGTCCGGCCGGTTCGGCCGGGTCGGGCTGCCGCTGGTCTCGCTGTTCATGGTGCTCGCGCCGCTGCTCGCCCCGCTGATCGACGTCTTCCTCGCGTACGGCCTGATCTTCGGCCCCACCGGGAAGACCGTGCTGGCCTGGCTCGGGGTGCTCGCCGTCCAGGCGGTGTGCGCGGCCTACGCCTTCCGGCTGGACGGCGAGAAGAAGACCCATCTGGTCTCGCTGCCGCTCCAGCAGATCCTCTACCGCCAGCTCATGTACGTGGTGCTGCTCCAGTCCTGGATCACGGCTCTCAGCGGCGGACGGCTCCGCTGGCAGAAGCTGCGCCGCACCGGGGCGGTCGGCGCACCCGTGACCGGAACGGTGCCGCGCGCCACCGGCGTCCTGGAGAAGGAGCGCATCGGATGACCGTCCGTTCCGCCGGCGCCGCCGCACGGCACCGGGCCGGCACCGGCAGCCCCGCCGCACCGGCAGTCGTCCCGGGCGGCGTCCGGCCCGGCCGGGACCGCTATCTGGATCTGCTGCGCGCCCTGGCGCTGGTCCGGGTCGTCGGCTACCACACCTTCGAATGGGCCTGGCTGACGCTGGCGTTCCCGTCCATGGGCGTGATGTTCGCGCTGGCCGGCTCGCTGATGGCCCGTTCGCTGGAGCGTCCGGCCCTCGGTGTCCTGCGGGGCCGGCTCCGCCGCCTGCTGCCGCCGCTGTGGCTGTTCGGCGCGGTGGCGCTCGGCGCCATGTTCCTGGCCGGCTGGCATCCGGAGAAGGGGGAGGGGAACTGGGGGTGGCTGCGCGTCCTCTGCTGGATCGTCCCGGTCGGCACCCCGCCCTACCCCTGGCACCTCGGCAGCCCGGACGGCCTCCTGGAGGACGGCTGGGCGTCGCAGGCCGCGGGGCCGCTCTGGTACCTGCGGGCCTACTTCTGGTTCGTGGTGCTGTCACCGCTGCTGCTGCGGGCGTTCCGGCGGCAGCCGTGGACCACACTGCTCGCCCCGCTCGGGCTGACCGCGCTCCTCGGGACCGGGCTGGTGGAGATCCCGGGCGCCACCGGCGAGGCCGTGACCGACTTCGTGGTCTACGGCTCCTGCTGGGTCCTCGGCTTCGCGCACCACGACGGGCTGCTCCGGCGTATCCCGGCGTATCTCGTCCCGTCGCTGGCACCGGTGTTCATGGCGCTGGGGCTGTGGTGGGCCACGGGGCACCCGGGCGAGGACGGCCTGGACCTCAACGACATCCCCCTGGCCCAGGCCCTGTGGTCGTTCGGATTCTGCGCGCTGCTCCTGAGCTTCGCCCCGGCCTGGCGGGAACTGCCGGGCCGGCTGGGACGGCTGGACAAGCCGGTCACGCTGGCCAACAACCGGGCGGTGACGATCTACCTCTGGCACGAGGTCGCGATCATGGCGACCGTGCCGCTGATCGATCTGCTGTGGGACGTGCCCTGGCTCGCCGACAGCCCGGGCTGGTCCGGTCTCCTGGAGAGCGCCGACACCGTACTGATGTTCCTGCTGGCCTGGCCGCTGATCGCGCTGCTCGTGCTGGGCTCCGGCTGGGCGGAGGACCTGGCCGCCGGGCGCCGGGTGCGGCTGTGGCCCAGCGGCGGCGGCCGGCGCCGGGCGGGCCGGGCGCGTACGGGGGCACTCACAGCACCCCCGGGCGGCGGGTGAGAGCAAGGTTTCGTCCGCGTCACCTGTCGCCACGGCGCTGAAACGCGGCCTCCCTACCGTCGGGTGGTGATGGCTGCCGCTCAGGCCCGACACCCGTGGAGGCGTGATGACCGCTCCGAGCACCACAGCCCGTAAGGGAGGCCGCTGGATCGAGCAGTGGGACCCGGAGGACACCGCCTTCTGGGAAGGGCAGGGCAAACGGATCGCCGGGCGCAACCTGGCGTTCTCGGTCCTCTCCGAGCACATCGGCTTCTCCATCTGGAGCCTGTGGTCGGTGATGGTGCTCTTCATGGGCCCGGAGTACGGGGTCGACCCGGCCGGGAAGTTCTTCCTGGTGGCGGTGCCCACCGTGGTCGGCGCGGTGCTCCGGATCCCGTACACCTTCGCCGTCGCCCGGTTCGGCGGCCGCAACTGGACGGTCGTCAGCGCCCTCCTTCTGCTGCTGCCCACGGCCGCCGCGGCGACCGTGATGCACCCCGGCACCTCCTACACCACGTTCGTGGTGGTGGCGGCGCTGACCGGGGTCGGCGGCGGCAACTTCGCCTCCTCCATGACCAACATCAACTCCTTCTACCCGCTGCGGAAGAAGGGCTGGGCGCTCGGGCTCAACGCGGGCGGCGGCAACATCGGCGTCCCGGTCATCCAACTCGTCGGCCTGCTGGTCATCGGCGTGGCCGGGGCCGGCCGCCCCCGGCTGGTGCTGGCGGTCTACATCCCGCTGATCGTGATCGCGGCGGTGCTGGCGGCCCTGCGAATGGACAACCTCGCGCCGGTGCGGAACGACACCGGGGCCGCCCGGGAGGCGGCCCGGGACGCCCACACCTGGATCATGGCGCTGCTCTACCTCGGCACCTTCGGCTCGTTCATCGGCTACAGCTTCGCCTTCGGCCTGGTCCTGCAGAACCAGTTCGACCGCACCCCGCTCCAGGCCGCCTCCCTCACCTTCATCGGCCCGCTGCTGGGCTCCCTGATCCGCCCCGTCGGCGGCCGGCTCGCCGACCGGATCGGCGGTGCCCGGGTGACCCTGTGGAACTTCGCCGCGATGGCCGCCGCGACCCTGGTGGTCGTCCAGGCCTCGGTGACGCGGTCGCTGCCGGTGTTCCTGGGCGGGTTCATCGCCCTGTTCGTCCTGTCCGGGCTCGGCAACGGCTCCACCTACAAGATGATCCCCGGCATCTTCCAGGCGAAGGCGGTCGCCCGCGGCCTGGCGGGGGAGGAGGCCGCGGCGTACGGGCGGCGGCTCTCCGGCGCCGCGATGGGGCTGATCGGCGCGGCCGGCGCGCTCGGCGGCCTCGGCATCAACCTCGCCTTCCGCCAGTCCTTCCAGACCACCGGCAGCGGCACCCCGGCGTTCTGCTCCTTCCTCGCCTGCTACGCCCTGTGCTCCGTCGTGACCTGGGCGGTATACCTCCGGCGCACGACGCCGACGGCCCGGACGGCCGAGCGGACGCGGCCGGAGCCCGCCTACGCTGAGATCTAGGGCGTGTTTCGAAAGTCCCGCCTGGCCGGAGGTGCCCGGCACGCACTCCCCCGTTGCCCTTCGGGCACGGGAGGTGCCCCCACGCTGCGTTGTCGGTCGTCGGCGCAGCCCGCTGCGCTCTCTCCCCCTGGGCCTGGCGGCCCGGGAGGTACCCCCACCCTCCGCCTTGCGATCGCACGCACCGGACACCTCCGGCCCCGCCCTTCGGGCGGACGACGCTACTTTCGAAACACGCCCTAGAACCGGTCCTCGGCAGCACGCGCCCGGGGGCGCACGGCCGGGGCGGTGGGCGCCGTAACAGCGGGGAAACACAGGAGTACCGCGCCCGTCACCGCCGGTTGACAGGATTCCGAGGACCCGGAAGAGCCGGGCGGGCCCGGGACGGCCCGCCGGCACACACGCACCACCATTGCGAAGCGGGACGAGAGCCATGCAGGAGAAGACAGAAGCGGCGGAGCGGGCCAGCGCTCCGCCGCCCCTCGCCGGATTCACCGTCGGCGTCACGGCCGCCCGGCGCGCCGAGGAACTGGGCGCGCTGCTGCAGCGCCGCGGCGCCGAGGTGATGCACGCGCCGGCGCTGCGCATCGTTCCACTCCCCGACGACACCGAACTCCTCTCCGCCACCAAGGAATTGATCGACACCGCCCCGGACGTGGTGGTCGCGACCACCGCCATCGGCTTCCGCGGCTGGATCGAGGCCGCCGACGGCTGGGGCCTCGGCGACGCCCTCCTGGAGCGGCTGCGCGGGGTGGAACTGCTCGCCCGCGGGCCCAAGGTGAAGGGCGCGATCCGGGCCGCGGGGCTCACGGAGGAGTGGTCCCCCGCCTCCGAGTCGATGGCCGAGGTCCTCGACCGGCTGCTGGAGCAGGGCGTCGAGGGGCGCCGGATCGCGCTGCAACTGCACGGGGAGCCGCTGCCGGGCTTCATCGAGGCGCTGCGGGCCGGGGGCGCCGAGGTCGTCGGTGTGCCCGTCTACCGCTGGATGCCGCCGGAGGACATCGGCCCGCTGGACCGGCTGCTCGACGCCACGGTGTCCCGCTCCCTGGACGCGGTGACCTTCACCAGCGCACCCGCGGCGGCCTCCCTGCTGGACCGGGCGCGGGAGCGCGGACTGCTGACGGAGCTGGTCGAGGCCCTGCGCCACGACGTGCTGCCGGCCTGCGTCGGGCCGGTGACCGCGCTGCCGCTGGAGGCCCACGACATCCCCACCGAACAGCCCGAACGCTTCCGGCTCGGGCCGCTCGTCCAGCTGCTCTGCGCCGAACTCCCGGGACGGGTACGGCCGTTGGTCGTCGGTGGCCGCCGGGTGGAGATCCGCGGGCACGCGGTGCTGGTGGACGGCGAGCTGCGGTCGGTGCCGCCCGCCGGCATGGCGCTGCTGCGTGCGCTGGCCCGGCGGCCCGGCTGGGTGGTGTCGCGGGCGGACCTGCTGCGGGCGCTGCCCGGGGCGGGCCGGGACGAGCACGCGGTGGAGACGGCGATGGCCCGGCTGCGGACGGCGCTGGGCGCGCCGAAGCTCATCCAGACCGTGGTCAAGCGGGGTTACCGGCTGGCGCTCGACCCGGCGGCGGACACCAAGTACGGGGACGCGTAGACGCCGTTGGCGCGGCCTCCCGCCCCGGGGCGCGAGGCCGCTGTCACCGTGGCGCGAGGCCCGATGTCCCCAGGGCCGAGGCCCGTTGTCCCCAGGGCGGGGGCGACCCGGTCGGGGTACCCCGTTACGGGGGGTTCGATTCCGGACCTCCCGGGGCCTCGTTCCTGCCCTCCCGGCCATCGGGCCGTGCCGTCGGCGATCCGCCGGCGGTCACCATCGGTCCATCAGGGGCCAAGAGAAGTCCCGCGGTGACCAACGCCGAATCCTGAAACGTCAGGGCTGCGCACCGACGGACTTCACCGCCCCGGCCATTCCTGGCGATTCCTCCGCGATGCGGAATGTGTCCGCTGTGTCGACTCTGCGGAAATGAAGCGGATTCCGTCCCGCGCCCCGCGGAAATTCCGAGTGTGAGACGCGTCATGCCGCGAGCCGTGAACTGCCGCCCCGCCGCGCCCGTATTGCCCGCCGCCTGCCGAGCGATCCGCAAACTTTTTGTCGCGGCGTTGAGTCGTTCGAGAGCCCCGCGCGTACTCATGGGGGAAGCAGCGAAAAGCCCGCGTCCACCAGATCCTTGGGGGAAACACCCATGCGCCAGTCCGACCGCGCCCGACCGCACGCGGTGTCCGCCCCCGCCGTTGCCGCCCTCCGCCGCACGGCGGTCCGCGACGACGGTCTCCCGGACTCGGGCCAGAGCGGCGGAGATTCCGGAAACTCCTCGGGCCACTGACCGTTCCCCCACGCCAGTGGTTCCGAGGACGGGCGGGGGTCCGCCGCAGACGAGGGCTGCGGACCCCCGCCCCACTTCGTGGCTTCCGTCAATGACCGTTCCCAGCCTTTCTCCAAAACTGGGACTCGACCAGGAGGTTCGGGTGCGCAAGGATGCGGCCGTGGTCGAACATCGTCCTTCAAGAACGCGCCATAGGGCCGAGAAGCCCCGAGTCGGCACCCCCGTGCCGGACGAGGAGCTCATGCGGGCTCTCTACCGCGAGCACGCAGGTCCGTTGCTCGCCTACGTCCTCCGCTTGGTCGCGGGTGACCGCCACCGCGCGGAGGACGTCGTCCAGGAAACCCTGGTACGGGCATGGCGGAACGCGGACCAACTGAACCGGGCCACCGGCTCGGTGCGGCCGTGGCTCGTGACCGTCGCGCGGCGCATCGTCATCGACGGGCACCGCAGCCGTCAGGCGCGCCCGCAGGAGGTCGACCCGTCACCTCTGGAACTCATGCCCGCGGAGGATGAGATTGACAAGGCTCTGTCACTCATGACGCTCTCGGATGCCTTGGGTGACCTCAGTGACGCGCATAGGGAAGCGCTCGTCGAGACATACTTCAAGGGTCGGACCGTCAATGAAGCGGCAGAAAAACTCGGCATACCCAGCGGGACCGTGAGATCCCGTGTTTTCTACGCGCTGCGCTCCATGAAGCTCGCGCTCGAGGAACGAGGAGTGACGGCATGACAGCGTACGAGCGCCATTCAGAGCACGAGGCCGTCGGTGCCTACGCGCTCGGCGTGCTGGACGCTGCGGACGCGGCCCGATTCGAGGACCACCTGGCCTACTGCGAGCCCTGCGCACAGCAGCTCGACGAGTTCATGGGTCTCGAACCGCTGCTCGCCACGCTTGCCGAGACTCCCTCCGCGGTACCCGATCCCGCGACCCTCCACGCCAAGCCGACGCCGCAACTGCTGGACCGGCTGGTCGACGAGGTGGCCGTGCGGCGGACTCAGCGCCGGCGCCGAGGCCTGTACCTGGTGGCCGCGGCCGCCGCGCTGATCATCGGCGGACCGGTGATCGCCACGGCGGTGACCGCGGAGAACACCGGCTCCAACGTCGCCCTGCCGCACGCGCACTCCACCAGCCCGGCAGAGGACGCGTTCTTCAACCACATGACCGACAAGGTCAAGGGAACCGACCCCGGCACCAAGATCGCTGCCACGGTCGGCACCGAGAAGAAGGCCTGGGGCACCCACACGGTTCTGGAGCTGAAGAACGTCAAGGGCCCCGAGCGCTGCAACCTCATCGCCGTGTCCAAGAGCGGCGAGGAAGAGGTCATCACGTCCTGGGGCGTCCCCCGATGGGGTTACGGCATCCCGGGCAGCAAGCACGAGGCCGGCAAGAAGCCGCTGTACGTCCACGGCGGTGCCGCGATGTCCCGCGACGACATCGACCACTTCGAGGTCCGGACCTTCTCGGGCAAGCGCCTCGTCTCGGTCGACGCCTGATCGCACCCCGGCGGGCCGCGTCCGCAGCCGTCCGGCTGCCCGCGCGGCCCGCTCCGGCGTGCCCGCCCGCCGCTCCTCCGGCGCACCCCCACTGACCGGGCCCTTCCGCTCCGGACTCCCCCTCCCGGCCCCGGACGGGCAGGCGTGCACCGCACGCCCCCGTGGCGTACGGTTGACGGCTGCCCAGCACGTCAGAAGGGGGATCCGGGTGGCCGCGCAGGATGCCGCAGTCGATTCGGTTCGGGACCGCGAGATCGGGGTCGAGCAGGAACATCTGGACCAGGTGTACCGGCGCCTCGAGGAGAAGATCCACGAAGCCGAGTTCCTGATGGACGACGCCGCTCGCCGCGGCCAGGTCGGCACGCCCGGGGCGCTCGCCGAGCGCGACGCCCAGGTGTTCCGCGCCGGCGTCCACCTCAACCGGCTGAACAGCGAATTCGAGGACTTCCTCTTCGGCCGGATCGACCTGCTGCTGGGCAAGGACGGCAAGCGCGGCCCGGACGGCGCCTACACCTCGGTGGAGCCCTCCGAGGACGCCGTGCGCACCGACGAGGCCGGGGCGTACGGCGACATCGCCGAGACCCTGCACATCGGCCGGCTCGGGGTGCTCGACGCCGACTACTCCCCGCTGGTCATCGACTGGCGCGCGCCCGCCGCCGCGCCCTTCTACCGCTCGACGCCCAAGGACCCCGGCCGCGTGGTGCGCCGCCGGGTGATCCGCAGCAAGGGCCGCCGGGTGCTCGGCGTCGAGGACGACCTGCTCAGACCCGAACTGACCGCCACGCTCGACGGCGGGGAACTGCCCGTGGTGGGCGACGGCGCGCTGATGGCGGCGCTCGGCCGGGCCCGCAGCCACGCCATGCGGGACATCGTCTCCTCCATCCAGGCCGAGCAGGACGAGGTGATCCGGGCCCCCGCCGCCTCCGTCACCGAGGTCGGCGGCGGCCCCGGCACCGGCAAGACCGCGGTGGCGCTGCACCGCGCCGCGTACCTCCTCTACCAGGACCGCCGCCGGTACGCCGGGGGCATCCTCGTGGTCAGCCCCACCCCGCTGCTGGTCGCCTACACCGAGGGCGTGCTGCCGTCCCTCGGCGAGGAGGGCCAGGTCGCCATCCGCGCGGTGGGCTCACTCGTCGACGGGGCCGAGGCCACCACCTACGACGAACCGGCGGTGGCCCGGATCAAGGGCTCCTCCCGGATGCTCAAGGTCCTCCGCAAGGCGGTCCGCGGCGCCCTGGAACTGCCGCGCCCCGGCGCCGACGGCACCGCGCCGCCGGACGTCCCCGAGCGGCTCCGGGTGGTCGCCTTCGGCAGCCGCATCGAGCTCGGCCCGGAGGACCTCCAGCACATCCGCCGGACCGCGCTCGGCGGCACCGCGCCCGTCAACCTGCTGCGCCCGCGGGCCCGCCGGCTGGTGCTGGACGCCCTCTGGGCGAAGTCCGGCGCGGGCCGCCGGTACAGCGACCCGGAGCTGGCGGCCGAGGCCCGGCAGGCGTTCGACGACGACATCACGGGCGAGCCCTACTTCATCGACTTCCTCGACGCCTGGTGGCCCGAGCTGACCCCGCGCCGGGTGCTCGCCGCGATGGCCGACGAACGGCGGCTCGCCCGCTGGTCGCGCCGGGTGCTGAACCCGCGCGAGGCCCGCCGGCTGGCGCGCTCCCTGCGGCGGCTGGACCCCGAGGGCCGGGGACCGCTCTCCGTGCACGACGTGGCGCTGCTGGACGAACTGCACACCCTGCTCGGCGCGCCGGCCCGCCCCCGCAAGCGGGAGGCCGACCCGCTCGACCAGCTCACCGGCCTGGACGAGGTCACCACCTTCGCCGACCGCACCGCCGGCCGCCGCAGCCGCACCGAGCGGCTGGAGGAGGAGCGGACGGACTACGCCCATGTCATCGTCGACGAGGCGCAGGACCTCACGCCCATGCAGTGGCGGCTGGTGGGCCGCCGCGGCCGGCACGCCACCTGGACGGTCGTGGGCGACCCCGCGCAGAGCTCCTGGTCGGACCCGGACGAGGCCGCCGAGGCGCGGGACGAGGCGCTCGGCCCCCGGCCGCGCCGCCGGTTCACCCTGACCGTCAACTACCGCAACCCGGCGGAGATCGCCGAGGTCGCGGCCAAGGTGCTGGCCCTGGCCATGCCGGGCATGGAGTCCCCGGCGGCGGTCCGCTCCACCGGCACCGTGCCCCGCTTCGCCGTCGCGGCGAACGTCACGGCGGCGAACGTCACGGCGGCGAACGTCACGGCGGTGGACGGCACAAGGACGAACGTCACGGCGGTGGACGGCACGGGGACGAACGGCACGCGAGTGAACGGCACCGGACCGGACGACCCTGCGGCGAACGGCGGCCCGGCGGGCGGCCCCGCGCGGGCCGGCGCCCCCGCCCGCGAGCGGAACCGGGACACCGCCGGAGCCCTCGGAGCGGCCGTCCGCGAGGAGGCGGAACGGCTGCTCGGCGAGGTGGACGGCACCGTCGGCGTGGTCGTCGCCATGGACCGGCGCGAGGAGGCCCGGCAGTGGCTGGCGGGCCTCGGCGAACGGGTGGTGCCCCTGGGCAGCCTGGAGGCGAAGGGCCTGGAGTACGACGCCACGGTCGTCGTCTCGCCCGCGGAGATCGCGGACGAGTCCCCGGCCGGCCTGCGGGTGCTGTACGTGGCGCTGACCCGGGCCACCCAGCGGCTGACCGTGCTCTCCGGCGAACGGGACGCTCCGGACGCGGACGGGGTGCCGGATCTGCTGCGGGACTGACGTCGGCTGACCGGGTCGATTTCGGACCAACTGGCCGCCCAGGAATGACTTTCCGGGGCTCTTTGTTAGCCTGAGTGTGGCACCGGCCCGATCCAAGCCCCCGGGCCCAACCTTAGTCGCTTCGAGCGACCACTTGCCGCGAGGCGAGCATGGCGGGTCGGTGCCACCTTCGTTCGCACCTCGGGCGCCCCTCCTCCGCGGAGGGGCGCCCGAAGTGCTGTGCGGGGGGCGCCCGATGCGGGGGCGTGCGCTGGTCCGGCCCGCTGCGGCCGGCGTCTCCCGGCCCGCTGTACGGGGCCCGGGGCGTCCTGGCCGGTTACCGTGTACCGGCTGGTAGGTGCGACGATCGTACGGCGCGTCCCGGTATCCCTGTGGTCGCGCGTCACGCGAAACAAGGGAAAGCAGAGGAAGTCCGCCATGGCAACGGCGCCCAGCGTCTCCTACTCGATGACCGTCCGGCTGGAGGTGCCGGCGAGCGGCACGGCCGTCAGCCAGCTCACCACGGCCGTGGAGTCCTCCGGGGGCTCGGTGATCGGTCTCGACGTCACCGCTTCCGGCCACGAGACGCTGCGGATCGACGTCACCGTCGGCGCGACCTCCACCGCGCACGCCGACGAGATCGTCGAGAAGCTGCGCGGCATCGAGGGCGTCCACCTGGGCAAGGTCTCCGACCGTACCTTCCTGATGCACCTCGGTGGCAAGATCGAGATGGCGTCCAAGCATCCCATTCGCAACCGTGACGACCTCTCCATGATCTACACCCCGGGTGTCGCCCGGGTCTGCACGGCGATCGCCGCCAACCCCGAGGACGCCCGCCGCCTCACCATCAAACGCAACTCCGTCGCCGTCGTCACCGACGGCTCGGCGGTGCTGGGCCTGGGCAACATCGGTCCCAAGGCCGCCCTGCCGGTGATGGAGGGCAAGGCCGCCCTCTTCAAGCGCTTCGCCGGGATCGACGCCTGGCCGCTCTGCCTGGACACCCAGGACACCGACGCCATCGTGGAGATCGTCAAGGCCATCGCCCCCGGCTTCGCGGGCATCAACCTCGAGGACATCTCCGCGCCGCGCTGCTTCGAGATCGAGGCCCGGCTGCGCGAGGCCCTCGACATCCCGGTCTTCCACGACGACCAGCACGGCACCGCCATCGTCGTCCTCGCCGCGCTCACCAACGCGCTGCGGGTGGTCGGCAAGGCCATCGGCGACGTCCGGGTCGTGATGTCCGGCGCCGGCGCCGCGGGCACGGCCATCCTCAAGCTGCTGATCGCGGCCGGGGTGCGGCACGCGGTGGTCGCCGACATCCACGGCGTCGTGCACGCCGGGCGCCCCGACCTGGTCTCCGCCGACCCGGAGTCCCCGCTGCGCTGGATCGCCGACAACACCAACCCCGAGGGCGTCACCGGCACCCTGAAGGAGGCCGTGGCCGGTGCGGACGTCTTCATCGGCGTGTCCGCGCCGAACGTGCTCGCGGGCGAGGACGTCGCCGCGATGGCGGACGACGCGATCGTCTTCGCGCTCGCCAACCCGGACCCCGAGGTGGACCCGGCCGTGGCCCGGCAGACCGCCGCGGTGGTCGCCACCGGCCGCAGCGACTTCCCCAACCAGATCAACAATGTGCTCGTCTTCCCGGGCGTCTTCCGCGGCCTGCTCGACGCGCAGTCACGCACGGTGAACACCGAGATGATGCTGGCGGCCGCCGCGGCGCTCGCCGACGTGGTCACCGAGGACGAGATCAACCCGAACTACATCATCCCCAGCGTCTTCAACGACAAGGTCGCGGGCGCGGTCGCGGGTGCGGTCCGGGACGCCGCCAAGGCGTCGGGACCGGCGGTGACCGGGGTCACCGCGGAGCAGTAGGCCGGTTCCGGCAGGCCCGGGCACGGCGCGTCGCGTGACTCCGGGCCGCAGTGGCCCCCATAGGGTGACGGGGGCAGAAAAGGGTCGCACACCCTGAAGCGAGGCCCTGCGGTGCGCTGCCGGGAGTGGACGGAGCGTCACAAAGTGAGGCAGTGGCGCTTTCCGTGTGACTCTCGAGGGTGCCGGATTGGCTTTCCCGCCTCAGGTGGGGGCAGGATGCGTATCGCGGGCGCGAGGGTCTGGCTTCAGACCCGGGTCCGGGGACTGTCCGAGGGCCCTGGCAGCATCGGCTTCGATCTCACGCCTCATTGGCAAGATGAACACGGGAGTAACTATGAACCGCAGTGAGCTGGTGGCCGCTCTTTCCGAGCGCGCCGAGGTGACCCGCAAGGACGCGGACGCCGTCCTGGCCGCCCTCGCCGAGACCATCGGTGAGGTCGTCTCCAAGGGCGACGAGAAGGTCACCATCCCCGGCTTCCTGACTTTCGAGCGCACCCACCGTGCCGCTCGCACCGCGCGTAACCCGCAGACCGGCGACCCGATCCAGATCCCGGCCGGTTACAGCGTGAAGGTCTCCGCGGGCTCCAAGCTCAAGGAAGCCGCCAAGGGCAAGTAAGGCCACAGACAACGCAGAGGGCGGCCACCCCTTCCGGGGTGGCCGCCCTTCGTCGTGCGTGCGGTGCCTCTTCGTGCGTGCGGGGCCAGGGCCGTGCCGTGTGGGCTGAGGCCCCGGCCGGTGCGGGGCCCCCGCCGGGGCCCGCCGCCTCCGTCACAGGCGCCGGGGGCCCGGTCACGGCCCTGGGCCCCGTCCGGCTGCCCGCGGGCGCCCAGGGGCGGGCCCGGCAGCCGGACGGCGGGCTCAGGCGCTCGTGGAGCCGCCCGGGAGCTCGACCTTCGCGCCCAGCTCCACCAGCTTGCTCATGAAGTTCTCGTAGCCGCGGTTGATCAGGTCGATGCCGTGCACCCGGGAGGTGCCCTGCGCCGCCAGCGCCGCGATCAGGTACGAGAAGCCGCCGCGGAGGTCCGGGATGACCAGGTCGGAGCCCTGGAGCCGGGTCGGGCCGGAGACGACCGCCGAGTGCAGGAAGTTCCGCTGCCCGAAGCGGCACGCGGAGCCGCCCAGGCACTCGCGGTAGAGCTGGATGTGCGCGCCCATCTGGTTCAGGGCGGAGGTGAAGCCCAGCCGCGACTCGTACACCGTCTCGTGGACGATGGAGAGCCCGGACGCCTGGGTCAGGGCGACGACCAGCGGCTGCTGCCAGTCGGTCTGGAAACCGGGGTGGACGTCGGTCTCCAGCGCGATCGCGTTCAGCGGGCCGCCCGGGTGCCAGAAGCGGATGCCCTCGTCGCCGATCTCGAAGGCGCCGCCGACCTTCCGGAAGGTGTTGAGGAAGGTCATCATCGAGCGCTGCTGCGCGCCGCGCACGTAGATGTTGCCCTCGGTGGCCAGCGCCGCGCTCGCCCAGGAGGCCGCCTCCAGGCGGTCCGGGAGCGCGCGGTGGTTGTAGCCGCCCAGCTTGTCGACACCGGTGATCCGGATGGTCCGGTCGGTGTCCATGGAGATGATCGCGCCCATTTTCTGCAGAACGCAGATCAGGTCCTCGATCTCGGGCTCCACGGCGGCGTTCGACAGCTCGGTGACGCCCTCGGCCAGCACGGCCGTCAGCAGCACCTGCTCGGTCGAGCCGACCGACGGGTACGGCAGGCGGATCTTGGTGCCGCGCAGCCGCTGCGGAGCCTCCAGGTACTGGCCGTCCGCCCGCTTCTCGATGACCGCGCCGAACTGGCGCAGCACGTCGAAGTGGAAGTCGACCGGACGGCCGCCGATGTCGCAGCCGCCCAGGCCCGGGATGAAGGCGTGGCCGAGCCGGTGCAGCAGCGGGCCGCAGAAGAGGATCGGGATGCGGGAGGAGCCGGCGTGCGCGTCGATGTCGGCGACATTGGCGCTCTCCACCCGGGACGGGTCGAGGATCAGCTCGCCGGACTCGTCACCCGGCCGGACAGTGACGCCGTGCAGCTGGAGCAGCCCGCGGACGACGCGGACGTCGCGGATGTCGGGCACATTGCGCAGCCGACTGGGCTCGCTTCCCAACAGAGCGGCGACCATGGCCTTCGGCACGAGGTTCTTCGCGCCGCGGACACGGATCTCGCCCTCGAGCGGGGTGCCGCCGTGGACAAGCAGGACATCGTCGGTGCCGGTCATGGATCTCGCGTTCCTGGAGTTGGGCAGGGGCCAAAGGGAAATGGTAAGGGCCGAGTGGCCCTGTCCCGTAAGGGCGAGAACGCCACGGTCACGTCATGAACGTGTGACAACACGCTCCGTCCACCGATCGCGCCGCTGGGTCACCGGGCGCGCCCCCGCTGCCGCCGTACGCCCCGTGCTGCCATCAGCCACGTAGCCCGGTTGACTCCCCGCGCGGGGCGAACGTGCGGGATCATGTGCTCATGACCGAGGTGTCCTCCCTCACAGGACGGCTGCTGGTGGCGACACCGGCGCTGGCCGACCCGAACTTCGACCGCGCGGTGGTGCTGCTCCTCGACCACGACGACGAGGGGTCGCTGGGGGTCGTCCTGAACCGGCCGACACCGGTGGGGGTCGGTGACATCCTGGAGTCTTGGGCCGAGCTGGCGGGGGACCCCGGCGTGGTCTTCCAGGGCGGTCCGGTGTCGCTGGACTCGGCGCTCGGCGTGGCCGTGGTGCCCGGCGAGGCCGGAGCGGTCGTGGGGGAGGGGCCGCTGGGCTGGCGGCGGGTGCACGGGGCGATCGGGCTGGTCGACCTGGAGGCGCCCCCGGAGCTGCTGGCGGCGGCCGTCGGCTCGTTGCGGATCTTCGCCGGTTACGCGGGCTGGGGGCCGGGCCAGCTGGAGGAGGAGCTGGTCGACGGCGCCTGGTACGTGGTGGAGTCGGAGCCCGGTGACGTGTCCTCGCCGGACCCCGAGCAGTTGTGGCGGGCGGTGCTGCGGCGGCAGCGCAACGAGCTCGCCATGGTGGCGACCTACCCCGACGACCCGAGCCTCAACTGAGCAGGGCCGCGTTGAGTACCCTTGCCGATATGAGCACTCTTGAGCCCGAGCGCGGGGCAGGGACCGGCACCCTCGTGGAGCCGACGCCGCAGGTGTCGAGCGGTGACGGCGACCACGAGCGCTTCGCCCATTACGTCCAGAAGGAAAAGATCATGGCGAGCGCGCTGGAAGGCACGCCCGTCGTCGCACTGTGCGGCAAGGTCTGGGTCCCGGGGCGCGACCCCAAGAAGTACCCGGTGTGCCCGATGTGCAAGGAGATCTACGAGTCCATGGGCGCCGGTGGCGACAAGGACAAGGGCGGCAAGGGCGGCGACAAGAAGTAACGGCCGCCCGCCCGGCGGACGCCGGGACGCAACTGGGCTTCCACGGCTCCCGGGTGCGCGCTGACGCGCGCCCGGGAGCCGTCCGCGTTTCCCGGTGCCGTCTCCCGTCGGTGCCGGGGCGCCGTCGCCCCGCGGGCGGGCCGGCCGGTCCGGAGGTGGGGGCCGGCGGTGAACGGGGCTCGGGCGGGCGGGGGTTCCCGGCTCCCTCCTCGGTCCCGCCCTCGGCTCTGTCTTCTGCTTGCCCTCTGCTCCGCCCTCGGCTCTGTCCTCTGTTCTGTCTTCGGCCGCAGGGTCGCGCCGTGCCGTGGCCGGTCCCGCCGGAGGTTGCGCCGAGCCGGGGCCGGTCCCGCCGGACGTTGCGCCGCGCCGCGGTGGGGCCCGGTGCCGCGGTGGGGCCCCGCGCCGTGGGCGACTTGGTGTCCCGGGTGCGGTACACCCCTTCCTCCGGCCGTGCTCCCGGCGGGAGGTCCCGCACCGCCGCGGTGCGGTGCTCGGACGCCCGATCGAGGGGGCGCCCCCGATCGTGTGAGCCGGAGCGGAAGGTGGCCGTCCGCGCGCCGGACCCCTGGGACCGTTGTCTCCGCCGCGGCGGAATTCGTACAAGGTTCCCCGAAGATGGCAATGCGCACGCACGGGTGACAGGGGAAGAAATCGGACCATTGGTCAGGTCGGTACGGAACCGCCCTTCGCGGACCCTCGCGTCGGGGACCGGTGAACATGTGCCAGAGTTGCCACGTCCGGGCTGTGAGCACGTACCGTACGGCGAACAGGCGGGACACCGGGAAGGGGCAGCTGGGTTGACCACGCACGCACCGCATGCGGCGCAGACGGTGACGTTGCCGGTCTCGCTGGACGAGGCCGTCGCGGCGCTGTCCGCCATGCCCGCCGCCGTACCCGTCGCGGGCGGCACCGACCTGATGGCGGCCGTCAACTCCGGTCTGCTGCGCCCCGCGGCCCTGGTCGGCCTCGGCCGGATCAGCGAGATCCGCGGCTGGCAGTACCAGGACGGACACGCGCTGCTCGGCGCCGGACTCACCCACGCCCGCATGGGCCGCCCGGACTTCGCGGCGCTGATCCCGGGGCTGGCCGCCGCGGCCCGCGCCGCCGGTCCGCCGCAGATCCGCAACGCCGGAACCCTCGGCGGCAACATCGTCTCCGCCGCCCCGACCGGTGACGCCCTGCCCGTGCTCGCGGCCCTGGAGGCCACGCTGATCATCGCGGGGCCGGAGCGCGCGCGGCGGGAGATCCCGGTCAGCCATCTGCTCGCCGGGATGGAGATGCTCGGCCCCGCCGAGCTCGTCGGCTTCGTCCGGGTGCCGCTGCTGCACGCCCCGCAGACCTTCCTCAAGGCGACCGGCCGCACCGGGCCGGGCCGGGCCACCGCCTCCGTCGCCGTCGTACTGGACCCCGCCCGCCGCGGGGTGCGCTGCGCGGTGGGTGCGGTCGCCCCGATGCCGCTGCGCCCGCTGGAGGCCGAGCGCTGGGTCGCCGGGCTCATCGACTGGGACGGCGACCGCGCGCTGGCCCCCGAGGCCTGCACGGCGTTCGGCGAGTACGTCGCCGCGGCCTGCATCCCCGACCCGCCGCCGGCGGCGGACGGCTCGGACCCCCCTGCGCTGCCGCCGGGAGTGCTGCATCTGCGTCGTACGGTGGCGGCACTGGCCCGCCGAGCACTGGGGAGGGCTCTCGCATGAGTTCCGAGGAGCAGCGGCAGCCGGGGCAGCCGCACGACCCCGACCCGCAGCAGGGCTGGCAGCCGCTGCCGCAGGGCGAGTACGACATCGAGGCCACGGCGTTCGTGCAACTGCCGGAGGGCCTCCTCGACATGATCGACATGCCCCCGGGCAGCGACCCGCTGGCGGCGCCCGGCCATGGCTACGTCCCCCCGCCGATAACGCCCGGGGCGGCCGTTGGTGACTCCGGCGCGCCCACGCACCCGGCGCCGCACGCCGACCCCGGCGCCGGGCAGTGGACGATGCCCTTCGGCGACGGCGCCGCACCGCACCAGCCGGCCCCGGAGAGCCACTGGCCCGCGCCCGGCGAGGAGCGGCCCCCGCACGGCACGCCGCACGGCACCGGCTGGACCGGTCCGAACGCCGAGGGATCCGCGGGGCCGTGGACGGTCCCCCCGGCCGCCGACGACATCCCGGACGAGTCCGGCGAGTACCTGCTCCGGGACTCCGACGGCGCGGGCGGCACCGGCCAGTGGCACGTCCCCGGTGCCGCGAGCGGCACCCGGTGGGACGCGGAGCGCGGTGACACCGCCCCCGCGCCGGACGCCCCGTGGCACTACCCACCCCAGGGGCAGCACGGGGCGCCGCACCCGGGCGCCGCTTCCCCCGGGCAGCACCCCGCTTCCCCCGGGCAGCACCCCGCTTCCCCCGGGCAGCACCCCGCTTCCCCCGGGCAGTACCCCGGGGCGCCGGACGGCGCCTCCGGGCACTGGAACACCGGCGGCCGGGACACCGGTCACTGGACCGTTCCCCGTGACGCGGACCCGGCGGACCGGGACGCCGCGGGCCCCTACCGTCCCGACGGCGGCACCGCGGACGGCCCGGTCCCCGGGCCGGACGCGCCCGGGTCCCCGGACGACGGCGGCCGTCCGTACGACGACCACGGCAGCGCCTACTGGGAGGCGCGCGGCACGGCCCCCGCGGGGCCCGGCACCGGCGCGCCGGCCGGGCCGAGGCCGCCGGAGCCCCGCGCGGGTGACGCCTGGCCGACCGCCCCGCAGGTGGAACTGCCGGGCCAGCGCAACGGGTTCGGCACCGACGTGCCCTCCGGCGGTTCGTACGGCAGCGGGCTGCCGGTCGGCGCCCCGTGGCCGGACGCCGACGGCGGCCACCGGCCCGCCCCGGGCCACCCGGAGCACGCCGACGCCGCCCCGCGGGCCGACGCACCGGCTCCCGGGCACGACTCGGCTCCCGGGCACGACTCGGCTCCCGGGCACGCACCGGCTCCCGGGCACGACCCGGCCGCCGGTCACACCCCGGAGCCCACGCATGCCCCGGACTCGGCGCACGTACCGGGCACGGGTCACAGCCCAGACGCGGGCCACGCCCCGCACTCGACCCACGCACCGGACGCCCACGCCCCGGACACGCACGCACCCGACACCCGCGTCCCGGACTCCACCCACGATGTGGCGCCCGCCGACGCACCTGCCGCACGGCCGACGGACGCCGGGGCCACCGCGGACACCGCCGTGCCGGGGGACCGCGACGCCGAGGACGCCGCTGCGGGCCACGGGTCCGCGAACCCGGCCGCCGGGCGCGCTCCGGCCGGTCCGGGCGACACCGTGCCCGACGGCACCCGGGTTCCCGGCGCCGCACGGGTCTCCGATGCCGCGCTCCTCTCCGATGCCGCTCCGGTCTCCGACGACGTCGCTCCGGCTTCCGGCGCGGCACCGGTCGACGGCGCGCCGGTTCCCGGTGGCGCGCCGGCTGCCGGTGGTGACTCCGTGGCGGCCGCCGACGGCCCGGCCGGAGCGGGCGACCCGGACCACCCGGCCGCGCCCGACGCCGCCGGACCCGACGCGGCACCGCAGGACGAGCCCGCGGCGTACGACCCGCACAGCGAACACCCGCACGCCTCCTACCTGTTGACGGTCAACGGCACCGACCGGCCCGTCACCGAGGCGTGGATCGGCGAGTCGCTGCTCTACGTCCTGCGGGAGCGGCTCGGCCTCGCCGGGGCCAAGGACGGCTGCTCGCAGGGCGAGTGCGGGGCGTGCTCCGTGCAGGTGGACGGCCGGCTGGTCGCCTCCTGCCTGGTGCCCGCCGCGACCGCCGCGGGCTCCGAGATCCGCACCGTCGAGGGGCTGGCCACCGACGGCGCGGCCTCCGACGTGCAGCGCGCGCTCGCCGCCAAGGGCGCCGTGCAGTGCGGCTTCTGCGTGCCCGGCCTGGCCATGACCGTGCACGACCTGCTCGAGGGCAACCACGCGCCGACCGAGCTGGAGACCCGGCAGGCGATCTGCGGCAACCTGTGCCGCTGCTCCGGCTACCGGGGCGTCCTGGACGCGGTCCGCGAGGTCGTCGAGAACCGGATCGAGGCGGCGGAGGCGGCAGGCCCGGCCGACGGGGCCGCGGAACGCACCCTGCCCGGCCCGTCGGCCGACACCGACACCACCCGGATCCCCCGCCAGACGGGCCCGTTCGGTGGGGCCCTTGGCCCCTCGACGGGAGGCCCCGCGTGATCCCCCCGCGCGCCCGCCTGCGGAACCCCGCCCCCGGGCTCACCCGGCCCGCGCGCGCCGCGGCCGGTGACCCCACCGTTCCGCCCGGCGCGGCGGCCCGCCCCCAGCAGACCTTCAGCGGCAGCGGAAAGGCAGCGTGATGACCGGTCCCGACGCGGCCACCGCGACACCGGCCGGCGGCACCCCGGTGCCCCCCGAAACCCCGGCGCACGGCATCGGAGCGTCCCTCCCGCCCGCCGACGCGCTCGCCAAGACCGCGGGCACCTTCCCGTACGCGGCCGACCTGTGGGCGGAGGGCCTGCTGTGGGCCGCCGTGCTCCGGTCCCCGCACCCGCACGCCCGCATCGTCGGCATCGACACCTCGGGCGCCGCGGAGATGCCGGGCGTGCACGCCGTCGTCACCCACGAGGACGTGCCCGGCGACGCCTGCCACGGCCGGAAGATCGCCGACCGGCCGGTCTTCGCCAAGGACCTGGTCCGGCACCACGGCGAGCCGATCGCCGCCGTCGCCGCCGACCACCCCGACACCGCGCGCCTCGCCGCCGCGGCCATCGCCGTCGAGTACGAGGTCCTGGAGCCGGTCACCGACCCGGAGCGCGCGTTCTCCGCCGAACCGCTGCACCCCGACGGCAATCTGGTCCGGCACATCCCGCTGCGCTACGGCGACCCGGACGTGAACGGCGAGGTCGTCGTCGAGGGCCTGTACCGGATCGGGCGCCAGGACCCGGCACCGATCGGCGCCGAGGCCGGACTCGCGGTGCCGCGCCCGGACGGCGGCGTCGAGATCTACACCGCCTCCACCGACCCGCACACCGACCGCGACCTCGCCGCCGCCTGCTTCGGACTCGACCGGGACCGGGTGAAGGTCGTCGTCACCGGCGTGCCCGGCGCGATGGGCGACCGCGAGGACCCGGGCATGCAACTGCCGCTGGGGCTGCTCGCGCTGCGCACCGGCCGCCCGGTGAAACTCGCCGCGACCCGCGAGGAGTCCTTCCTCGGCCACGCCCACCGGCACCCCACGCTGCTGCGCTACCGCCACCACGCCGACGCCGACGGCCGGCTCGTCAAGGTGGAGGCCCAGATCCTGCTCGACGCGGGCGCCTACGCCGACGACTCGTCCGAGTCGCTGGCCGCGGCGGTCGCCTTCGCGGCCGGCCCGTACGTGGTGCCGCACGCGTTCGTCGAGGGGTGGGCCGTGCGCACCAACAACCCGCCGTCCGGCCACGTCCGCGGTGAGGGCGCCCTGCAGGTGTGCGCCGCGTACGAGGGCCAGATGGACAAGCTCGCCGCCAAGCTGGGCATGGACCCCGTCGAGCTGCGGCTCCGGAACGTCCTGGCCACCGGCGACCTGCTGCCCACCGGCCAGACCGTGACCTGCCCCGCCCCGGTGGCCGAACTCCTCGAAGCGGTACGGGACGCCGAGCTGCCCGCCCTGCCCAAGGACGCCCCCGAGGAGGACTGGCTCCTGCCGGGCGGCCCCGAGGGCGCGGGCGAGCCGGGCGCGGTGCGGCGCGGCGTCGGCTACGCCCTGGGGATGGTGCACATGCTGGGCGCGGAGGGGACCGACGAGGTCTCCACCGCGACGGTGAAGGTCAACGGCGGTGAGGCGACCGTGATCTGCGCGGCCGTCGAGACCGGCCAGGGCTTCACCACCCTCGCCCGGCAGATCGTCCAGGAGGTGCTGGGCATCGAGGAGGTGCACGTCGCCTCCGTCGACACCGACCAGCCGCCGGCCGGCCCGGCCTGTCACGGCCGGCACACCTGGGTGTCGGGCGGTGCGGTCGAGCGCGCGGCGAAGATGGTCCGCACCCAGCTGCTGCAGCCGCTGGCCCACAAGTTCGGCATGTCCACCGAGCTCCTGACCATCGCCGACGGCAAGATCACCTCCTACGACGGGGTGCTCAGCACCACGGTCGCGGAGACGCTGGACGGCAAGGAGCTGTGGGCCACCGCGCAGTGCCGCCCGCACCCGACCGAGCCGCTGGACGAGACGGGCCAGGGCGACGCGTTCGTCGGCATGGCCTTCGCCGCCATCCGGGCGGTGGTGGACGTGGACATCGAGCTGGGCTCGGTGCGCGTCGTGGAGATGGCCGTGGCCCAGGACGTCGGCCGGGTGCTCAACCCGCGCCAGCTGGCGGCCCGGATCGAGGCGGGCATCACCCAGGGCGTGGGCGCGGCGCTGACCGAGAACCTGCGCACCTCGCGCGGCGTCGTCCGCCACCCGGACCTCACCGGCTACGCCCTTCCCACCTCGCTGGACGCCCCGGAGATCCGGATCGTCGAACTGATCGAGGAGCGGGACGTGGTGGCACCGTTCGGCGCGAAGGCGGCGAGCGCGGTACCGGTGGTCACGGCCCCGGCCGCGGTGGCGGCGGCGGTACGGGCGGCCACCGGGCGCCCGGTGAACCGCCTCCCGATCCGCCCCCAGGCGGCGGTGGCGGCGGCGCCGCAGTAGAGCAGGCGGGGTGGCGCACCTTGGAGCGGCGAACGCCGAGGTGCGCCCTTTGTGGAACGAACTCATGATGTTCGTTCATCCGGAGCGAAGGGACGCGCGCAGCTCCTCGACGGCATGACAGGCATGATTCGCAGTCTGCGAAGCGCTTCTTGGCGCACAGTGGACCGATGGCGCTTGCTCTGTGAGCAGGATGCCAGGACCGGCCGGAACCGGCGTCGGCTGAGCGTGAGCATGCGCATGAATCGGCATAGGGAAGTCATCGCGCGAATTCAGGGCTCCACGGCCCCGAACTGCACCTTGTCCACGGGGAGAAGTAAGCCGGCATGCTGTTGACACCGTGGGACGAGCGCACGCATTGCCAAGTCAAGTGTGCACTCTCTGCCGACGAAATCCGGGCGGTGGCCTCGTAGCGTGTGGGCTGGGTCGTGGGACTGCCGATTGACCGTCGGCCGCGTACCCACCACGTCACACGCATGCGGAAGGCAGTAATTTGTTTGTGAAGAAGTCGAAGGTGCTTCACTTCGCCCTTGCCGCCGTCGCACTTCCTGCAATCGGACTGGCAGCGGCCGGTCCGGCGGCGGCTGACGGTGCTGTCGACTGGAAGAGCAAGAAGGCCGGTAAGTGCCTCACCTACGACGGGCACACCATGAACGCCAAGCTGGGCGCTTGTGGGAAGAAGAACTGGTACGACGTGATACAGCAGGGCGGCAGCTATGCCGAGATGGAGCGAGGCAGTTCGGGGACCAGGTGCCTCACCGCTAACGCCGGCGGCAGGGTTTACAGCAACAATTGTGCTGCCAGCCGCAACAAGAACCAGAGGTGGTACGAGCAGAAGAAGAGCGGTGGCTGGGTACTCAAGAACGTCGGCACGGGCAAGTGCCTTGCCGTCGACGGTGGCGCCGTCCGAGCCCTTACCTGCAAGGCAGATAATAAGTCGCAGCTCTGGCAGTGACCTGACAGCGGCGGTGCACACGTGAGCACGATGCTCGCCACATCGCCGCAATAGTCCGGTGATCCTCGGGGTGCCCGAGCGTTGTGATGGGATTCATGGGGCGCCCACAGCCATGCGCTGCCCGGTATCAGCGCATGGTCGGACGTGGTGCGCACCGATGCCCGACAGGCCGTGGGCCGGCTCGGAAGCCCGAGGCGGATCAGCCGGCCGACGACGGGGGCGCGGCCGGGGCACGCGCGCCGGCCGACCACGACGGAAACCCGGACGAACAGCGATGGGGTGGTCCCTCTCGGGACCACCCCATCCGTCGCTCCTGGTCGGAGCATGAGAGGCCGTGGCGGGAATCGAACCCGCGTAACTCGCTTTGCAGGCGAGTCCCTGAACCACTCGGGCACACGGCCGTGTTGGGCTGTTGATGACGACCGTACGGTGCTGGAGTGGGGCGCTCAATGGGGCGGCGCACGGTGCCATACGACTGCCATGTGCCGTTCACAGTCGGTCCGGCAGGGGCCCGTCTTCGCCCCGCGTCAGGCAGTCTCCGCCCTCCCGTCCCTGCAGCCTCCCCGGGCCCCCACCCCCGGCCTCACGCCCCGGGTGTCGTGAGGAACTCCTCCACCAGGGGGCGCAGCGTCTCCGGTTCGTCCACCCAGGGGTAGTGGCCCACCCCGGGGAGGACGCGCAGGGTGGCGTGGCGGAAGGACTCCGCGACCAGCTCGCCCGCCCGCAGGCCGGTCACCGCGTCCAGGTCGCCGGTGACCACCAGGACCGGGCGGTCCAGCTCGGGCAGCCGGGTCAGCATCGCCCGCCGGGCGGACTCGTCGACGCCCTGCCAGAAGCCGGCCCGGGGGACCGGGTTGAGCTGTCCGGCCTCCGCGTGGGCGTGCGACTGCTGGGCCTCGTCCCAGCGCGCGTAGGCCATGGGCGCGACCCGCAGCAGCAGCTCGCGCACCTCGTCGAGATCGGAGACCTCGGCGAGCTGCCGCAGTGCGGCGGCGGCATCCGGCCACCAGGGTTCGTCCCGCCGGGACTCGAAGATCTCCCGGGCGTCGTCGGGGAGTTCGCCCTGCAGCCGGGCGCCGGGGTTGAGCAGGACCAGGTGGCTGAGGCGCTCACCGTGGGCGGCGGCGTACGCCTGGGCCGTGGCCGTGCCCGCGTCGTGGGCGAGCAGGGCGAACCGTTCCAGCCCGAGGTGTTCGCGCAGCGCCTCGACGTCCTCGGCCAGCCGCGGGAAGGCGTAGTCGGAGGCGTCGGCCGCGGTGGGGGAGTCGCCGGTGCCGCGGGCATCGGGCAGGACGAGCGGTCGGTGGCCGTCGAGTCCGCCGAGGCTCCCGAGGTAGGCGGCGTCCCGGGCGGGCCCGCCGGCCAGGCAGATCAGCGGGGGCGCGGCGCTGCCGTCGCGGGCGTCGAGCACCCGGTAGGAGAGTTCGGTGTCGTCGTACGAGCGGAAGTGCGGCATACGCATCAGGGTGCCCGATCTGCGACGGCATACGTCCGGATGCGGGGGTGCCGCGCTGTGGTGTCGCCGGTCCCTGTTGTCGGCCCCGGGCGGGGAGGGCGGCTGAAAAGCATCGGATGCGGATTCTTCTGCGATCCCAAAATCCGCTTATGATTTCCGTGTGTTCGAATCGCGGCACATCAAGACGTTTCACGAAGTGGTCAGGACGGGGTCGTACTCCGCGGCGGCTCGTTCTCTCGGCTACACCCAGCCCGCGATCACCCAGCAGATGAAGGCGCTGGAGCGATCGGTGGGCACCCCGCTGTTCACCCGCGCGGGCCGGGGCGTGCGGCTGACCGAGGCCGGTGAGGCGATGGCCCGGCACTCCGGCGTCATCCTGGACAGCATCTCCGCGGCTCAGGAGCAGATGAACGCCATCACCCGGCTGCGCTCGGGGCGGGTGCGGGTCTGTGCGTTCCCCAGCGCCAGCGCCACCCTCATACCGGAGGCCATGGCGCGGCTCTCCGCGGAGCATCCCGGGGTGCGGGTGGAGCTGCTGGAGGGGGAACCGCCGGATTCGCTGCGGCAGCTGGTGCGCGGCGAGTGCGACATCACGCTGGCGTTCAGCTACCCCGGCCTGCACGACGACGTGCCGGAGGACCTGGTCGAGGTCCCGCTGATGGAGGACCTGCTGACGGTCCTGCTGCCCGCCGGCCATCCGCTGGCCCGCCGCAAGTCGGTGCACCTGGCGGACCTGCGGGACGAGCGCTGGATCGCGGGCTGTCTGCGCTGCCGGGCCAACTTCCTGCACGCGTGCGCGGAGGAGGGGTTCGCCCCGGACATCGCGTTCACCACCGACGACAACCTCGTGGTGCAGAGCCTGGTAGCGGCCGGGGTGGGTGTCGCGATGATGCCGGCGCTGGTGCTGTCGTTCCTCTGCCACACCAAGGTGACGGGGCGTGCGGTGGAGCCGCACACCCGTCGGCAGGTGTCGGCGTACGTGCTCCGCGAGCATCTGCGGATTCCGGCCACCGCCCTGGTCCTCGACCAGCTGAAGGCGGTGGCACAGGCGCGCGTCGGCTGCTGAGCCCGGTATAAGCAGACGTTGGGGTCAGGCGTATAAATCGTCGTTGGACGTGATGGGTCGGGCAGCCTGACGCTGCGTGTATGACCCCTGCGACCGCTGCCCGCACCGCCACCGACCGGACGACCCCCGACCGTTCGACCGCCGACCGTTCGACCGCCGACCGGACGACCACCGGCCGGACCGCCTCCACGGCCCGGACACCGGCCACCGAACGGCCCGCCGCCGTCCCCGTCCGTGGCACGGCCCGGCTGCACCGACTCGTGGAGGACGTGCGGGAGGCCGTCGGGCGCGGCCTGCCCCCCGAGTTGACGGCCCATCTCGTCTCCGAGGCGCTGCGGCCGCACATGGGGGCGCCCGACCTGCTCACCGAGGACCAGCGGCAGGGCGACTCCGAGACCTACCGTTCGCATCTGCTGCACGCCGAGGCGGACGGCAGCTTCTCGGTCGTCGGGATCGTCTGGCTGCCCGGGCAGCGCACCTGTATCCACGACCATGTGGCCTGGTGCGTCGCCGGTGTGCACGAGGGCGAGGAGAGCGAGCGCCGCTACCGGCTGGTGCCCGACGGCACGTCGGCGCGGCTCGTCCCCATCCAGGACGTGGTGAACCCGCAGGGCGAGGTGTGCGGCTTCGCGCCGCCCGGCGACATCCACCGGGTGTGGAACGCCGGTACGGACGCGGCGATCTCGATCCACGTCTACGGCGCGGACATCAGCCGGCTGGGCTCCAGCGTCCGCCGGGTCTACGACCTCCCGGAGGACGACCAGTAGTGGCACTCCTGAGGGAACGCCCCACTGCCGGTCCGGGTCCGGCTCCCGTCGCGACCGTCGTCGCTCACCCCAAGGCCACCGGGCTCGCGCTCGCCTGTCTCGGCACGGCGGCGGCCTGGGCCGTCCACCGGCTGGTCCCGGCCGTACCGCTGCTGACCGCGGCGATCGTGCTGGGCATCGCCGCCGCCCATCTGCCCGGACTGCGCGGACTGGTGCGCGGCGTGGCCAAGCCGGGGCTGTCGCTGGCGGGGAAGCGCCTGATGCGGCTCGGCATCGTGCTGCTGGGGCTCAAGCTGAGCCTGAACGACGTGCTCGGGCTGGGCTGGGCGACCGTGGCGATGGTCCTCGCCGTGGTGGCCGCCACCTTCTTCGGCACCCTGTGGCTCGGCCGCCGGATGGGCCTGCGGGGCGACCAGCCCCTGCTGGTGGCCACCGGCTACTCGATCTGCGGCGCGTCGGCCATCGGCGCGGTGAGCGAGGTGTCCGACAGCGACAAGGAGGACGTCGCGACCTCGGTGGCCCTGGTGACGCTCTGCGGCACCCTCGCCATCGCCGTGCTGCCGCTGCTCCAGTACCCGCTCGGGCTGAGCGATCCGCAGTTCGGCCGCTGGGTCGGTGCGGGGGTGCACGACGTCGGGCAGGTCGTGGCGACCGCCCAGGCCGCCGGCCCCGGGGCGCTGGGCGAGGCGGTCCTGGTCAAGCTGATGCGGGTGGCCATGCTCGCGCCGCTCGTCGCCGGCGTGGCCGTGCATATCCGGCGGCGCGGCAAGGCGGCGGCCGGCCGTACGGAGGGACGCCGTCCGGCGCTGGTGCCGCTGTTCGTGCTGGGCTTCCTGGCGATGGTGGCCCTGCGCAGCACCGGGGGAGTGCCGGTCTCCGTGCTCGACGCGGCGCAGATCGCCCAGGAACTCCTGCTGGCCACCGCGCTGTTCGCGCTGGGCAGCGCGGTCCACCTGCCCACGCTGGCCCGGACCGGAGGCCGGGTCGCCGCGCTGGGCCTGTGCTCCTGGGTGGTGGTGGCGGGGGTGTCGTACGCGGGGGTGCTGCTCACCACCTGAGGGGCGGACGGAACCACCCGACGCCCCCTGGGACCGGTGCGTGCGGGTGGACGGCGCGCCGACGGCCACGGCCGCGGCCCGGTACGGAGGGCGGGCCGCGGCCGGAGGGGGCTTCCGTGGCCTCGGCATGGGCTGCGGCTTCTGCTGTGGTCACCGCGGCTGCCTCCCCCGGCCACCGCGACCTATCCCCCGTCGGCCACCGCGACCTATCCCCCTCGGTCACTGCGGCCTCCTCCGTGGCCTAGGACCGAAGACCGACCCGATCACCGTCCCGCGCCAGGTGTCGGACCGTCAGGGCGCTCCTACGCTGGCGCAATGACCGCATTCGACCAGGGGAACGACACAGTGGCCGATTCCGCCGGTGCCGCCGAGGGCACCGGCGTTCCCGGTTCCGGGGCGCCGGACGGAAGCCCCGTCCCGGAGGGAAGTACCGCCCCGGACCGCAGCCCCGGCCCGGACCGCAGCCCCGGCCCGGACCGCGGCCCCGGCCTGGACGAGACCGTCCTCGGGAGGCGCTTCCGGGCGCTCACCCTGGGCATCATCTCCGTGGTCTCGCTGATCGCCTTCGAGGCCAGCGCGCTCAACACGGCCCTGCCCGTCGCCGCCCACGACCTGGACGGCATCGCCCTCTACGCGTACGCCTTCTCCGGCTACTTCACCGCCAGCCTCTTCACCATGGTCCTCTCCGGTGAGTGGTGCGACCGCCGGGGCCCGCTCGTCCCGCTGTTCACCGGGATCGTGGCCTTCGGCACCGGGCTGGTGCTCGCCGGTGCGGCGCAGACCATGTGGACCCTGGTCGCGGGCCGGTGCGTCCAGGGGGCCGGGGGCGGGCTGGTGATCGTCGCCCTGTACGTGGTGGTGGGCCGGGCCTACCCGGACCGGCTGCGCCCGGCCGTGCTGGCCTCGTTCAGCGCCGCCTGGGTGCTGCCCGTCATCGTCGGCCCCCTCGTCGCCGGTACCGTCACCGAACAGTTCGGCTGGCGCTGGGTGTTCCTCGCTATTCCGGCGCTGATCCTGCTGCCGCTCGCCGTGATGCTGCCCGCCCTGCGGGGGCTCCCCGCCGGGGACCGCACCCCGGCCGTGGACCGCCGCCGTATCCTCTTCGCCCTCGCCGTCGCGGCGGGCGCCGGCCTGCTGCAGTACGCGGCGCAGGCCGTGCCGTCCGGCGGCGTGGGCCCGGTCGCGGTGGCCGCGGCGGCCGCCGGGCTGCTGCTGGTCGTCCCGGGCATCCGCCGGCTGTTGCCGCGCGGTACGTTCCGGGCGGCGCGCGGGCTGCCCGCGGTGATCCTGCTGCGCGGGGTGGCGGCCGGGTCCTTCCTCGGCGCGGAAACGTTCGTTCCGCTGATGCTCGTCACCCAGCGCGGACTGACGCCCACCCAGGCCGGGCTCTCCCTCACCGGCGGCGGGCTGACCTGGGCGCTCGGCTCGTACGTCCAGGCCAGGAGCCGGATGGAGCCCCACCGGGAGCGGCTCATGACGCTGGGCACGACGCTGATGGCCCTCTCCATCGCCGGTTGCGCGCTCGCCCTCGCCGCATCGGTGCCGGCCTGGACGGTGGCCGTCTGCTGGATGGCCGGCGGCTTCGGCATGGGCCTGACGATCTCCAGCGCGAGTGTGCTGCTGCTGGAACTGTCCCGCCCGGAGGAGGCGGGCAGCAACTCCGCCTCCCTCCAGGTCTCCGACGCGCTGGGGTCGATCACCCTGGTCGGACTCAGCGGCGTGGTCTTCGTCGGGCTCGGCGGGGGATCGGTCACGGCGGGGGCGCACGCGGTGTCCGGAGCGGCCGGTGCCGGTGCCGGTACGGGCCGCCCCGCGGCGTTCGCCGCGGTGTATCTGGCGATGGCGGCGGTGGCCCTCGTCGCCGCGTACATCACCACGCGACTGCGGCCCGCGCCCGAACGGGCGGGCTGAGCGGGGCCGATGGCCGGTGACCCGTGGCCGGGGAGCGCGGGGCCCGGTCCGGGCGTTCTCCGGGCGGGTTCGGAACGTTCTGCGGCGGCTTCCGGCAGCTTCCCGAGGCTTTCGGCGTGCTTTTCGGGACGAGTTCCGGCCGGGGCCGACGGACGCGGATGTGAGGTGGATCCCACCCCGGGGCAGCCGTGGGGCGCACCCGCGGAGCGCGCCCCCGGCACCGGTAGGCTGACGCGGTTCCCGATCGCCGAGCCAGCCCGACGGAGACCGTGACTACCACCACCGCCAACCACCATCTCTCGCCCGCCTTCCCCGGCCGCGCCCCCTGGGGTACGGCCAACAAGCTGCGTGCCTGGCAGCAGGGCGCGATGGACCAGTACATCGAGAAGCAGCCGCGGGACTTCCTCGCGGTGGCGACACCCGGCGCGGGCAAGACCACGTTCGCGCTGACCCTCGCCTCCTGGCTGCTGCACCACCACGTCGTGCAGCAGGTGACCGTGGTCGCGCCGACCGAGCATCTGAAGAAGCAGTGGGCGGAGGCGGCGGCCCGGATAGGCATCAAGCTCGACCCGGAGTACAGCGCGGGGCCGCTGGGCCGTGAGTACCACGGCGTCGCGGTGACCTACGCGGGTGTCGGCGTGCGGCCCATGCTGCACCGCAACCGCTGCGAACAGCGCAAGACGCTGGTCATCCTGGACGAGATCCACCACGCCGGTGACTCCAAGTCCTGGGGCGAGGCGTGCCTCGAGGCGTTCGACCCGGCGACCCGGCGGCTCGCGCTCACCGGCACGCCGTTCCGGTCCGACACCAACCCCATCCCGTTCGTGCAGTACGAGGAGGGCAACGACGGCATCCGCCGCTCCTCCGCCGACTACACCTACGGCTACGGCAACGCGCTCGGCGACGGCGTCGTCCGCCCGGTCATCTTCCTCTCCTACAGCGGCAACATGCGCTGGCGGACGAAGGCGGGCGACGAGGTCGCCGCCCGGCTCGGCGAGCCGATGACCAAGGACGCGGTGTCCCAGGCCTGGCGCACCGCCCTGGACCCGCGCGGCGAGTGGATGCCGAATGTGCTGAAGGCCGCGGACCACCGGCTGACCGAGGTCCGCAAGGCGATCCCGGACGCGGGCGGGCTGGTCATCGCCTCCGACCAGGACTCCGCGCGCGCCTACGCGAAGCTGATCCGCGAGATCACCGGCAAGGGGCCGACCGTCGTCCTCTCCGACGACAATGGCGCCTCGCAGCGCATCGACGACTTCAGCGCGTCCGAGGACCGGTGGATGGTCGCGGTCCGGATGGTGTCGGAGGGGGTGGACGTGCCGCGGCTGGCGGTCGGCGTCTACGCCACGACCATCTCCACACCGCTCTTCTTCGCCCAGGCGGTGGGCCGTTTCGTGCGGTCCCGGCGGCGCGGTGAGACGGCGTCCGTCTTCCTGCCCACCATTCCGATGCTGCTCGGCTTCGCCAACGAGATGGAGGTCGAGCGCGACCACGTCCTGGACAAGCCGAAGAAGGAGGGCGAGGAGGACCCGTACGCGGAGTCCGAGAAGGAACTCGCCGAGGCCGAGAAGCAGCAGGACGAGGACACCGGCGAGCAGGACGCGCTGCCGTTCGAGGCGCTGGAGTCCGACGCGGTGTTCGACCGGGTGCTCTACGACGGCGCCGAGTTCGGCATGCAGGCCCACCCGGGCAGCGAGGAGGAACAGGACTACCTGGGCATTCCGGGCCTCCTCGAACCCGATCAGGTGCAGATGCTGCTGCAGAAGCGGCAGGCCCGGCAGATCCAGCACAGCCGGAAGAAGCCCGACGAGGAAGCCGATCTGCTGGAGCTCCCGGCGGAGCGGCGGCCGATCGTCAGCCACAAGGAGATGCTGGAGCTCCGCAAGCAGCTGAACAACCTGGTCGGCGCCTATGTGCACCAGAGCGGCAAGCCGCACGGGGTGATCCACACCGAGCTGCGCCGGGTGTGCGGCGGGCCGCCGAGCGCGGAGGCGACGGCGGGGCAGATCCGGGAGCGGATCAAGAAGGTCCAGGAGTGGGCGACGCGGATGCGGTGAGCGGCTGACGGCTGCTGGTCGCTGGTCGGCGTTCGGCTGTGGCGACGAGGGGCGGTCGTCGGCCGCCGGTCGTCGGGCGCCAGTCTGCGGGCGTTGATGTCGACGCGTCGGCCGCTCGTGCGGTGAGGGCCGGTGGCCGCCGGCCGGTCGCTCGTGAGTCGGGGGCCGCCCGGCGCTCCGCGGCAGCGGCCGGCCGGCTGGTGTCCAGAGGTTGTGGCGGTGACCGAATCGGCGGGGCGGGGGAGTCCCGGACGCCCCCGGAGGGGCGACCGGGGCGCGGAAGCAGCTGCTCCGACCGGTCGTCACCAGGCGCTCAGCGGTCGGTCTCGGGCCCGATTCCCGGTCCGGAGCGGTCCGCAATGCGCGTAAACCGACCGTGATATGCCCGGATTCTGGACGGACTCTTCCGCTCAGCGGGACCGCTCGCTAGCGTTCCGGTCTACCCCACACGCCCCGTGGCAACGCCGCCGCGGAGCGCAGCCGGTGCCATGCGACCGGCGGCCTCTCCGTGCGCTGCCGCTGGGACCGGCAGGGCCACCCACCGCGGGAGAGCGCCGCCCGTCACTCAGACGAGGAGGGGGCGTCGTGACCGCGGAGACGTCTCAAACGCTCGACCGGGGACTGCGGGTCCTCAAGCTGCTGGCCGATACCGACCACGGGCTGACCGTGACCGAGCTGTCCAACAAGCTCGGGGTCAACCGGACCGTCGTCTACCGACTGCTCGCCACCCTCGAGCAGCACGCACTCGTCCGCCGGGACCTCGGCGGGCGTGCCCGGGTCGGACTGGGGGTGCTGCGGCTGGGGCGCCAGGTGCATCCCCTGGTGCGGGAGGCCGCGCTGCCCGCGCTGCGCTCGCTCGCGGAGGACATCGGGGCCACCGCCCACCTGACCCTCGTCGACGGCACCGAGGCCCTGGCCGTCGCGGTCGTCGAGCCGACCTGGACCGACTACCACGTGGCCTACCGGGCCGGATTCCGGCACGCGCTGGACCGCGGAGCCGCGGGCCGGGCGATCCTCGCCGCCCGGCGGAACCCGGGCGCCGACCCCGGCTTCGAGCTCACCCACGGCGAGCTGGAGGCGGGCGCGAGCGGCGCCGCCGCCCCTCTGCTGGGGGTGACGGGTGTGGAGGGCAGCGTGGGCGTGGTCATGCTCGCCGACTCCGTACCGGAACGGGTCGGCCCGCGGGTGATGGAGGCGGCCCGGGAGGTGTCGGAAGCGCTGCGCTGACCGGGGCGAGCGCCGCACTTACCCGGCCGAGGCGCGTGGTGACCGGGCTGCCCTGGGCTGACCGCGCCGGGGCGCTGCGCACACCGGGCCGGGGCGCAGTGGTGACCGTGCCGGGCGGGGTCCGCGGGCGGACCGCCGGAGGGCGCGTCCCGACGTGCCGTCCCGACGTGCCGTCCCGGCGTGCCCGTCCCGGTTGTCGCCTCGGGGACCGCGTCGGCCCCCGGCCCCGGCCGCGGGCTCGCGGCGGTCCGTCCACCACGCCGGCCGGCCCGGGGCGGTGGCTGCGCCGTCGCCGGGCCCGGAGCCGCCCCCTGCGACGTCCGCGCCTCCGGTGAACTAGATTCGTTCCCATGCCAGCCGTCTCTCCCCGCTCCCGGCTCCTCGCTGTCTGCGCCCTGCCCGTGACCGCGCTGTTCGCCGTGGCCGCGTTCGCCCCCCTGCCGTTCTCGATCGCGCAGCCGGGCATGACCGCGGATGTGCTCGGCAGCAACAAGGGCAAGCCGGTGATCACCGTTTCGGGTGCCGAGACCCGGAAGACGACGGGGCAGCTGCGGATGACGACGATCGCCGCGACGGGCCCGGACGCGCAGGTCGGCCTGGGGGACGTGGTCGACGGCTGGTTCGACACGGACCGCGAGGTGCTGCCGCGCGAAGCGGTCTACCCGGTCGGCGAGAGCACCCAGCAGATCGAGAAGCACAACGTGCAGGAGATGCGGAAGTCCCAGGGCTCCGCCACCGACGCCGCGCTGCGCCGGCTCCACCGCTCGCCCGACGACGTCAAGGTCACCCTGCGGCTCGCGGACGTCGGCGGGCCGAGCGCGGGGCTGCTGTTCTCCCTCGGCATCATCGACAAGCTGGACGGCGACGGCCGGGGCGGCGACCTCACGGGCGGCCGTACGATCGCCGGGACCGGCACCATCACCGAGGACGGCACGGTGGGCGCGGTCGGCGGCGTACCGCTGAAGACCCAGGCGGCCCGGCGGGACGGCGCGACCGTTTTCCTGGTCCCGAAGGCGGAGTGCTCCGACGCGAAGTCCGGCCTGCCGAAGGGGCTTCGCCTGATCCCCGTCACCACGCTCGACGGCGCCGTCGATTCGCTGCAGGCCCTGAACACCGGCGGCCGGGTCCCGAGCTGCTGACCCGCTCGGCGCGGGGCGGTCGGTGCCGGCCGTCGCCCGAGAAGGCGTCCCGCGTCCGACGTCGGCTCCCGCCCGGTCACCCCTCCTTGATGAACCCCTCCTGCACCAGCCAGTCCAGCGCCACGTCGTGCGGGTCCTCGCCGCCCACGTCCACCTTCGCGTTCAGCTGCTGGGCGACCCGCGTCGTCAGCCGCTTGCTGATCGGGTCGAGGACGTCGGCGATCTCCGGGTGCTTCCGGAAGGCGTCCGTGTTGATCTCCGGTGCCGCGTTGTAGTTGGGGAAGAAGTGCTTGTTGTCGTCCAGCACCGTCAGGTTGAGCTCCGGGATGCGGCCGTCGGTGGTGAAGACCTCGCCCAGGGTGCACGCGGCGCCCTTCGAGACCTGGGTGTAGACGATGCCGCTGTCCATCTTCTTGATGTTCCCGGGCGGGATCGTGAAGCCGTACTTCTTCTGCAGGCCCGGCAGCCCGTCGTCGCGGACCGCGAACTCGCTCTCCACGCACAGCGTGGCCGCCCCCGGGTCGGTCTTCGTCAGCCGCGCCACGTCGGACAGCGTCCGGAGGCGGTACTTCTTGGCGTTCGCCGGGTTGGCGGCCAGCGCGTAGGTGTTGTCCAGCGGCGCGGGCGGCAGCCAGGTGATGCCGTTCCTCCGGTCCTCGTCGCGGACGGCCACCCACTGCTTGTACGGGTCCACGATCGGCGTCGTGTGGCCGAGATAGGTGATCCACGCCGTGCCCGTGTACTCGTACATCCCGTCCGCCGCGCCCGACTTGACGGCCTCCCGGGCGCCGATCGACCCCTGGATGTTGGTGCGGTCGAGCACCTCCGCGCCCGCCGCCTTGAAGGCCAGGCCCATCATCTGGCCCAGGATGATCTGCTCGGTGAACTGCTTGGAGGTGACGGTCAGCTTGGCCCCCTCCAGCGGACGCCCCTGCCCCACCGAGCCGGGCAGCACATCGTCCACCAGCGGGCTGCCGCTGGTCAGTCCGCATCCGGAGAGCGTCGCGGCGGCCAGCAGCAGCGCGCAGCCGCCGGCCGTCGCCGTCGTCGCGAGGCGCATCCTCACCCGGTGCGTCGTCCTCTTCTGGCGCATCTTCACCCGGCGCATCGTCCTCGTCCGGCGCATCCTCACCCCACCTCCAGGCCGCGCGGCCGCAGCAGGACCTCGGCGAGGTTGGCCAGCCAGTCCACCATCAGCGCCAGCGCCACGGTCAGGACCGAGCCCAGCACCAGCACCGGCATCCGCTGATTGGTGATGCCGGCCGCGATCAGGTCCCCGAGGCCGCCGCCCCCGCCGAACGTGGCGAGGGTCGCGGTGCCGACGTTGAGCACCAGGGCGGTGCGTACGCCGGCCAGGATCAGCGGGACGGCCAGCGGGAGTTCGACCCGCGTCAGGACGCCCAGCGGTGACATCCCGATGCCGCGCGCCGCGTCCACGAGCGTCGGGTCGATGGCCTTCAGCCCGGCCATGGTGTTGCTGAGGACGGGCAGGATCGCGTAGATGATGATGCCGATCAGCGCCGACCGCTGACCGATCCCGAGCCAGATCACCAGCAGCGCCAACAGGCCGAGGGCCGGGGTCGCCTGGCCGATGTTGGCGAGCGCGGTCACCACCGGCGAGGCCCGGCGCAGCGCCTTGCGGGTCAGGGCGATCCCCAGCGGAATCGCGATGATCAGCACGAAGAACGTGGAGATGGCGACCAGCTTGATCTGCTGCCAGAGCGCGGTGCGGACGATCTCCAGGCTCAGGGAGTTCCGGGCGATCGAGTCCAGGTGGACGTTGCTCAGCCAGAGCGCGGTGGCGCCGACGGCGACGACCACGAAGGCCGGGATGATCACCAGCTTCTGCCAGGTGAGCCGGGCCGGGACCCGGTCCTGGCCGACCATTCCGGTCTCGATCTCGTCCTGGGCGGCCGGCGCGGTGGTCCCCGGGCTCACGACGGCTCCTCCGGCGGGGCGACGGACCCGCCGCGGCCCTCCCGGCCGGGGGCGTCGGCCCGTGGCCCGGCGGCAGCGGCACCCGGTTCGCCGGACCCCGGCTCTCCGGAACCGGACTCCCCGGAACCGGAACCGCCGCCCCCCGACCCCCCACTGCCGGAACGTTCCGCCCCCGACCCCCCACTGCCGGAACGTTCCGCCCCCGACCCCCCACTGCCGGAACGTTCCGCCTGCGACCCCCCACCGCCGGAACGTTCCGCCTCCGACGCCCGCCGCTCGTCCGGCGGTTCCATCGCGGCCAGCCGGTCCGCCTCCAGCATCTCGTGCACCGTGTTGAGCAGCGTCTCCATGTCGACCACCCCGGCGTACTCGCCGCGCCGCCCGGTCACCGCGACCCGGCCGCTGCTGTCCACCAGCACCGCCTCCAGGGCGTCGTGGAGGGTCGCGTCCCGGGTCACCGTGTCCTGGATCAGCGCCCCGGCGCGGGCCAGCGAGCCCTGGGCGCGCATCAGGTCGCCGCGCCGCAGCCACTTGTACGGCCGTCCCCGCTGGTCCAGCAGCAGCAGTTCGTTGGTGTTGCCCGACTGGAGCCGCTCCAGGATGGTGTCCAGCGGGTCGTCGACCGTGACGGTGGGGAAGTCGGCGATCTCCACGTCCCGCACCCGGGTGAGGTTGAGCCGTTTGAGTGCCGCCCCGGCGCCGACGAAGCCGGAGACGAAGTCGTCGGCCGGGTTGGTGAGGATCGCCTCCGGGGTGTCGAACTGGGCGATGTGCGACTGCTCGCGCAGCACCGCGATCCGGTCGCCCAGCTTGATCGCCTCGTCGAAGTCATGGGTGACGAAGACGATCGTCTTGTGCAGTTCGTGCTGGAGCCGGATCAGCTCGTCCTGGAGGTGGTCGCGGGTGATCGGGTCGACCGCGCCGAACGGCTCGTCCATCAGCAGCACCGGCGGATCCGCCGCCAGCGCCCGGGCCACCCCGACGCGCTGCTGCTGGCCGCCGGAGAGCCGGCGCGGATAGCGGCCGCGGAACTCGCCCGGGTCCAGGCCGACCAGGTCGAGCATCTCCTCGACGCGGTCCTTCACCTTCGCCTTCGGCCAGCCCACCATGCGGGGGACGAGCGCGATGTTCTCGGCCACCGTCATGTGCGGGAACAGCCCCGACGCCTGGATGGCGTAGCCGATCGTGCGGCGCAGCCGTACCGGGTCGATGCCCGTGACGTCCTCCCCGCCGATCCGGATCCGGCCGGACGTCGGCTCGATCAGCCGGTTGATCATCTTCAGCAGGGTGCTCTTGCCGCAGCCGGACGGGCCGACCAGGATCACGATCTCCCCGGCGTTGATGTGCAGATCGACGCCGTCGACCGCGGGGACCGAACCTCCCGGATAGCGCTTGGTGAGCTGCTCCAGCTCGATCGTGGCACCGGTGACCGCGGGTTCAGGCACGGATTCCCCTCGAGATGGTGAGACGTCCGATGAGGACGTACGCGGCGTCGAAGAGCAGGGCGAGCACGACGATCCCGAGCGTCCCGGACAGCACCTCGTTCAGCGCGTTGGCGCTGCCCAGGCTGGAGATCCCCCGGAAGATCAGGTTCCCCAGCCCCGGGCCGGAGGCGAACGCGGCGATGGCGGCGATGCCCATCAGCATCTGCGTCGCCACCCGGATGCCGGTGAGGATGGGCGGCCAGGCCAGCGGGAGTTCGACCCGCAGGAGGCGGGCGGTGCGGGACATGCCGATGCCCCGGGCCGACTCCACCAGCGACGGGTCGACGCCGCGCAGCCCGACGATGCAGTTGCGCACCACCGGCAGCAGCCCGTACAGGGTGAGCGCGATGACGGTCGGGGCGACGCCCAGGCCGACGACCGGCACCAGCAGGCCGATCATGGCCAGCGAGGGCACGGTGAGAACGGTCGCCGTCGAGGTGATGGCGAGGTTCCCGGCCCACTCGGAGGTGTAGGTCAGCACACCGATCAGCACTCCGATCAGCGTGGCGAGCACCATGCACTGGAACACCGCGCTGGCGTGCTGGTACGCGTCCACCAGCAGTTGCTCGTGGCGGTTTCCGAGGTACTCCCAGAAGCTCACATCCGGGCCCTCCGTCCTGCTCGGCTCAGGGGCGGTCCTCCGACGCCTGGCGCACCAGCGGGATGATCCGTAGCGGTACCGGGTTCTCCATCACGATGGCAGTCGAGGCTCGCACGATGCCATCAAAGCCCACAACCCGGTCGATGACACGTTGTAGGTCGGCATTGGAGCGGGCCACCAGCCGGCAGAGCATGTCGCCGTGGCCGGTGGTGGTGTGCAGCTCCAGCACCTCCGGCACGGTCGCCAAGTGGGTCCGCACGTCGGCGCCTTGCCCCTGCTTGATCTCCAGGGTGGCGAACGCCGTCACCGGATAGCCCAGGGCCGCCGGGTCCACCTCCGGCCCGAAGCCGCGGATCACCCCATTGGCCTGAAGCCGGTCCAGCCTGGCCTGAACCGTGCCCCGGGCCACGCCGAGCCGGCGGGACGCCTCCAGGACCCCGATACGGGGCTCCACCGCGAGCAGCTCGATCAGCCGCCCGTCCAGTCCGTCGATCCCCATGCGTCACGCCTCCCGATGGTCATCATGTACAGACCGACCGGCGGAACCCTGGTTCGGCTGTACACAGTGTGCAGCGGAATCCCCAACTATTGCGCACCTTGTGGTTCGGGGGGAGCCTGCGGATATGACTGAGACCATCGATCACCGCCCTGCCGGATCGACCGAAGAGGGCGCACGTCAGGCCGACCCCTTCCCGGTGAAGGGGATGGACGCGGTCGTCTTCGCGGTCGGCAACGCCAAGCAGGCCGCCCACTACTACTCCACGGCGTTCGGCATGAAGCGCGTGGCGTACTCCGGCCCGGAGAACGGCAGCCGGGAGACCGCCAGTTACGTGCTGGAGTCCGGGGGCGCCCGGTTCGTGTTCACCTCCGTCATCAAGCCCGTCTCCGACCACGGGCGGTTCCTCGCCGAGCATGTCGCCGCGCACGGCGACGGCGTGATCGACCTGGCGATCGAGGTGCCGGACGCCCGCGCCGCCTACGCCTACGCGGTGGAGCACGGCGCCACCGGCCTGGACGAGCCGCACGAGGTGAAGGACGAGCACGGCACCGTCGTCCTCGCCGCCATCGCCACCTACGGCAGGACCCGCCACACCCTGGTGGAGCGCGGTGACTACCGGGGTCCGTACCTGCCCGGCTATGTCGCGGCCGAGCCGATCGTCGAGCCCGGCCCCCGCCGTTTCCAGGCCATCGACCACTGCGTCGGCAATGTCGAGCTCGGCCGGATGGACGAGTGGGTCGGCTTCTACAACAAGGTCATGGGCTTCACCAACATGAAGGAGTTCGTGGGCGACGACATCGCCACCGAGTACTCCGCGCTCATGTCGAAGGTCGTGGCGGACGGCACCCGCAAGGTGAAGTTCCCGCTCAACGAGCCCGCCGTGGCGAAGAAGAAGTCGCAGATCGACGAGTACCTGGAGTTCTACGGCGGCCCGGGCGTCCAGCACATCGCGCTGGCCACCAACGACATCGTGGCGACCGTACGGGCCATGCGGGCGGCCGGGGTGCAGTTCCTCGACACCCCCGACTCCTACTACGACACCCTCGGCGAGTGGGTCGGCGACACCCGGGTGCCGCTGGAGACGCTGCGCGAGCTGAAGATCCTCGCCGACCGCGACGAGGACGGCTACCTGTTGCAGATCTTCACCAAGCCCGTTCAGGACCGCCCCACCGTCTTCTTCGAGATGATCGAGCGGCACGGTTCCATGGGCTTCGGCAAGGGCAACTTCAAGGCGCTGTTCGAGGCGATCGAGCGGGAGCAGGAGAAGCGCGGCAACCTGTGACACGCCCGGCGGCGCCGGGGCTGTGGTCCGGATCCTGCCTGATCCGAACCGGCCCCTGGACCGCCCGCACGCTCCCGCTCGCGCGGGGGTGGCCCCAGCGGCCCCACGGAACCTGACCCGTGGGGCCGCGGTGCGTCGCCGTTCCCTCGGGCGCCGCTGAACCGACGGCGGGGGCGGCCCGACGGCGGGGCGGGCGGCTCCGGGCCGACGCGCCGCCGTGCGCCGGGCGCGGGCACCGGCCGGGCGCCGTGGGACACCACCGCCGTGACACGGACGCCGGGCGGAACGGACCCCGTACGGATGAACTTCGCGACCCCGCCGTCCGCCTTCGTTCCGGCCGCGTCCCGGTACCTCCGACAGTGTTCCGATGCGACAGGAAGACACATCACCACTTCGGCCCACCCGCAGGTCCGTGCTCCGGCTCGGCGGCGGCGCGGTGGTGGCGTCCGCGCTCGGGGCGTCACCGGCGTACGCGGCCACCGGGACCGGCACCGCGCCGCTCGACGGGCCGTCCGCCACCGGACGGCCCGTCCGCGGCGCCGGCCGGGCACCGGCCGCCCCCGACCGGCCGTTCGACCTGAGCGGGGCCGCCACCCGCTGGATCCACGAGAAGCGGCTGCAGCAGACGACGGTGCTCCAGTCCTTCGCCTTCGACGAGGACAACCGGCACATCTACGCCCTCCAGGTGATCCGCGGCGGAGTCCAGCTGCCGGGCGAGCCCCGCGCGTACACCCACGCCGAGCGGACCCGGTCCGGGGACCTGTGCCTCAACCGGCTCTCCATGGACGGCGACGTGCTGGGCCACATGTACCTCAAGGGCTTCGGGCACGGCAGCGCGATGGGCGTCGAGCCGCTCGGGAGCGGCCGGTTCGCGCTGTGGACCGAGTGCGACGCCGACCCCCAGACCGGGCACGCCCGCGGCATCGGCCGTTACCGCTACGCCGAGAACACGATCCTGCACTGCTCCGACCCCGGGGTCGCCATCCACCGCCCGCAGCCCGGCTCCATCAGCAACTCGGCCGCCATCGACCTGCACGGCCGGCGGCTGCTGCTGCGCTACCGCCGGGCCGACGGGGTGCGCTTCGCCGTCTACGACTTCGACCTCTTCCGGCGCGGCAGCTACCGCCCGATCGTCGACTTCCCCCAGCCGGGCGCCGAGCTCGGCCTCCCGTTCCAGGGCATGACGCTGTACGGCGACTACGCCTATCAGGTGATCGGCGCCTTCCGGGACCCCGACGACCCCGATTCCGAGGAGGTCGGCATCAACGGGCGCCTGTACTGCATGGACCTGAGCAGTGGGGGAGTCATCCAGGAGCTGCGGACCCGCTCGGTCGACGTGCTGCTGGCGCGCGAGCCGGAGGGCCTGGCGGTGCTGCACACTCCCCGGCCGCGGCTGTGCATGGGGTACGCCTCGGGGCCGGTCGGCGGCCGGAAGTACTCCCTCTACTACAAGGAGGCCCCGGAGCCGGATCCGGCTCCGCTGAGCCCGGGGCCGTGAGCCCGGGGCCGTGAGCCCCAGCCCCTGAACCCAGCCCCTGAACCCCGCCCCTGAACCCCAGCCCCTGAACCCGAGCCCCTGAGTTCGGGCCCTTGGCCCGAGCCCTTGGGCCGGGCCTGAGCCGAGGCTTCCGGCCCCGAGCGCTCCTGGAAGCGGGGCCACCGCTTCCAGGAGCACCGCAGCGGGAGCCCAGGAGCACCGCGGCGGACTCCACGGGCACCGCACGGACCCCACGAGCACCGCAGCGGACCCCAGGACCACCGCGGCGGCCCCGTGAGCACCGGAACCGGGCCGGGGCGCCGGGCCCGTCCCGCGACGTCTCCCCGTATCCGGCCACGGTCGAGGTCACGGCCGGGCCGGATCCCGCCCGGCGCCGAGAGGTGTCGATCTTCCCAGCGGAGCACGCAAATGCGACGCTGGACCTCATGGACCAGCTGATGGATCTGCTCCGGGACGGCCTCCCCGACGAAGCTCTGCTGACCGACCCCGACGTCACCGCCGCCTACAGCAACGACATGGCGTCCTTCTGCGACGCGGGCGTCCCCGCCGTCGTCGTCCTGCCCCGCAGTGTCGAGCAGGTCCAGCACGTGATGCGCACCGCCACGGCCCTGCGCGTCCCCGTCGTCCCCCAGGGCGCGCGCACCGGGCTCTCCGGCGCGGCCAACGCCTCCGACGGGTGCATCGTGCTCTCCCTGGTCAAGATGGACCGGATCCTGGAGATCAACCCCGTCGACCGGACCGCCGTCGTCGAGCCCGGCGTGGTCAACGCGGCGCTCTCCCGGGCCGTCGGCGAGCACGGCCTCTACTACCCGCCGGACCCGAGCAGTTGGGAACAGTGCACCATCGGCGGCAACATCGGCACCGCGTCCGGCGGCCTGTGCTGCGTGAAGTACGGCGTCACCGCCGAGTACGTGCTCGGCCTCGAGGTCGTGCTCGCCGACGGGCGGCTGCTGACCACCGGCCGCCGCACCGCCAAGGGCGTCGCCGGCTACGACCTGACGCGGCTGTTCGTCGGCTCCGAGGGCAGCCTCGGCATCGTCGTCCGGGCCGTGCTGGCCCTGAAGCCCACCCCGCCGCCGCAGCTCGCGCTCGCCGCCGAGTTCCCCAGCACGGCCGCCGCCTGCGACGCGGTCTGCCGCATCATGGCCGACGGCCACGGCCCTTCCCTCCTCGAACTCATGGACCGCACCACGCTCCGCGCGGTCAACGCGATGGCCGACATGGGACTGCCGGAGACCACCGAGGCGCTGCTGCTCGCCGCCTTCGACACCCCCGATCCGTCGAGCGAGCTGGCGGCGGTCGGGAAGATCTGCGAGGAGGCCGGGGCCACCGAGGTCGTACCGGCCGACGACACCGCCGAGTCCGAACTCCTCCTCCAGGCCCGGCGCCTCGCCCTCACCGCCCTGGAGCGGATCGGCACCGCCACCATGATCGACGACGTCTGCGTGCCCCGGTCCCGGCTCGCGGAGATGCTGGAGGGCACCGCCGCGATCGGCGACCGGTACGGCCTGACGGTCGGGGTCTGCGCCCACGCGGGCGACGGCAACACCCACCCCGTCGTCTGCTTCGACGCCGCCGACCCGGACGAGTCACGGCGCGCCCGCGAGTCGTTCGACGCGATCATGGCCCTCGGTCTCGAACTCGGCGGCACGATCACCGGCGAGCACGGCGTCGGCGTGCTGAAGAAGGAGTGGCTCGCCCGGGAGATCGGCCCGGTCGGCCTGGAGCTCCAGCGGGGCATCAAGAACACCTTCGACCCGCTCGGCCTGCTCAACCCGGGCAAGCTCTTCTGACGCCCCGCCTCTTCCGGCGCACCGTCTCTGACGCACTGCCCGGCGCCCGGCCCGGGCCACCCCCTCATCCCCCGGGGCCAACCGTCGGGGCCCGCCTGTGCCCCCGGCCGCAGCCCCTGGCCGTACCCCCGACCCCCGATCCCCGACCCCCGTCCTCACCCCCGGTCGCTTTCTCCGGTCCCGGCTCCCCTCGTCCCCCTTCCGGGCCTCCTGCCCGGCCCGCGTCGTCCCCGGCTCAGGCCCCCGCGGGCGTCTCCGGCGGCTCGTCGGCGGGCCGGAGCTCCCGTAGCCGGGCCTCCTCCGGGACCGCCGGGGCCAGCAGGGCCTCCAGCTCGTCGTCGATGGCCAGCCGCTCGCCCTCCGCCGCGGGCGGCACCAGGCGCAGGGTCCGTTCCAGCCACGCCGACACCGCACCGGCCGGGGCCTCCAGCAGCGCGTCACCGTCGGGGGAGGACAGCAGCATGCAGACGACGCTCCGTCCGTCGATCTTCGTCGGCCAGACCCGGACATCCCCCTCACCGGAGAGCCGGAACACCCCCTCGATCAGCAGATCCCGGGCGAACGTCCAGGTGACGGGGGAGTCCGAGCCGATGTGGAAGGTGATGCGCACGGCATACGGATCCTCCGTCCGGTAGATCAGCCGGGCCGGTACCGGAATGCTGCGCTCGGGTGACAGGACCAGGTCCAGCTCCAACTCTCGTTCCACCACGGTGTGCATGACGTCGTCCTTTCCTGGGGCGGCGGCCCTCGCGACGGGCCCGCACACGGTGAGACACCGCACCTCGGCATTCATGACGCGACTTCGCGAAACCCGCCGGAACACGTGCCGGGCGGACGCCGGTGGTGACCGGGCGGTGCCGCGGACGGCCCGCCCGGCTCCGTTCTCGTGCCCCGCTTCTCCCCCGATGTGCGTCCCCGGCGGTGAGCGGCGCGGAGCGCGTACCCCCCGGACACACGGCGCAGGAGCCCCGGCGTCGGCGGTGGTTCCGCGGGCACGCCCACGGATTCTCCCGGCTCCGCCCGGCCGTCGTGGCGGTAACCGGGGATTGGAGCGCCGGACGGACGGGTCTGGTATGTGTGGACACTGCGCTCCGGCCCCGTGCGCCTCCGGGCAGCGGTGGAGCGCGCTACACCCACACCGCGCGTGTGCGGCACACTGCTCCTGCCCAACCGCACAGCACGGACGAGCAGAACGACGGGAAACGGTCAATGAGCGCGCCAACCTCAGGATCCGCCGACGGCAGCCCCAGCCCCGGGTACTACCCGGACCCGTCCATTCCCAGCTACATCCGGTACTGGAACGGCTCGTCCTGGGTGCCGGGCACGAGCCGTCCCGCGCCGAAGGACGGCGAGGAGACGCCCGGAGCACCGGCCGCCGCCACGCCTGCCGTTGCCGCGCCGGGCGCCGTCCCGGGGGACCGGAGCATGTCGATGGAGGAGTCCGGCCCGGTGTTCCTCGACGAGGACCCGGCCCTGGCGGCGTCCTCCGCCGGCTCCCTGCCGGAGACCGGCTCCGGCGCCCCGGACGGGACGTCCCAGCCGGCCGGTTCCCGCAGTGAACCCGCCTCCGCCTGGCAGGCGGACGCCTCCCGGCAGACCGGGTTCGGCGCGGAGCAGGAGCGCCGCATCTCCTGGGGCGCGGAGTCCGCGGACACCCCCGGTGCGTACGGCGCGGCGCCCTCCGTCGGCGACGGCCCCGGCGCCGCTCCCGGGGGTGTGGGGGGCGAGAGTGTGGGGGCCGGCGGTGCGGCGCAGGACGTCGGCCGGCCCGTCTCCGGCGCGTTCGGCCCGCCCCAGGATCCGGAGCAGCCGGCGGACGCCCGGGCCGGCGCCGGTTCCGCCGACCGTAACGAGCCGTCGGGCCGGTCCCCGGAAGCGGCCGGGGGAGCGCCGGCCGGGACCACGGACCGTCAGGGCCCGTCGGCGACCGTGCAGCTGGGCGCGCGCACCGGTTCCGGACCGGCGGGGCGGGACCGGCACGACGGCACGATGACCCTGCGCGCCGACGCCGGCGAGCGGGGGGCGTCGTCCGGGGCGGACCGCAAGGACGGCACCCTGACCATCCGCGCCGCCCGGCCCGGTGCCGCGCGGGAGCGGATCGACGCGATCCCGCCCCAGCCGGGCCCGGAGGCTCCGTCGGCCACCGGCCAGGCCGCGTCCGCCCAGCCGGAGAGGGCCCCCTCGGCCCAGTCCGTGCCCCCGCAGCAGACCCCGGCCTCCCCCTCCGCCCCGACGCCGCATCAGCCGTCCGTCCCCGCGCAGCAGCAGGCGCCGGGGACCGGCCCCGCCGCCCCGCAGTCGCCGGTCACCCAGGGCCCCGGCGGCGGGCAGCCGTCCTGGGCGCAGCAGGTGCACCGGCTCGCCACCCCGGACCAGGCCGCCGCGGGCGCGGCGCAGGGGCAGGGCCTCCCGGGCCAGGGCGGTGCGGGCCAGGGCGGTGCCGAGGGGGTCATCCCGTGGCGGCCGCCGGTCGACGACCCCTTCCTCCGGGCCGCCCAGGCCCAGGCGTCGGCCCGACCGGCCCCGCTCGGCCGCCGGTTCGCGGCCCGGCTGATCGACACCGTCCTCCTGGGCGGTGTGGTGGCGGCCGCCGCCGTTCCGCTGATCTCCCTCGCCCTCGGCCACATCGACGACAAGCTGGAGAAGGCCCGGCTGACCGGTGAGACGGTGACCGTCTGGCTGGTCGACGGCACCACGGCCGGGTACTTCGGCGCGGTCCTGGGCGTGCTGCTCGTCGCGGGGGTGCTCTACGAGGCGCTGCCGGTGGCCAAGTGGGGCCGCACCGTGGGCAAGCGGCTCTGCGGGGTGCAAGTGCTGGACATCGAGACCCACGACTCCCCGTCCTTCGGCGGCGCCCTGCGCCGCTGGCTGCTCTACGGCCTGCTCGGCGTCCTGGCCGTCGGGATCGTCAATGTGCTCTGGTGCCTCTTCGACCGCCCGTGGCGGCAGTGCTGGCACGACAAGGCGGCCCGCACGTTCGTGGCCGGAACGGGCGGACAGGACTGAGGGGTTCCGGCGCTGTGGGCACCCGGTAGGTCGTTGTGGTCCGGTGCCGGGCGTCGCAAGCTGCCGCAGAGCCCTGGCCGTGGGGCCACCGCTGCGCTCCGGCAACGCGGCGAGGTGCGGCGCCGGGGCCGTGCGACCCGGCCGGGCACAGCGCCCGGACCTCCGAGCCGTCCGGGCCTCTGAGCCGTCCGGTCCCCTGAGCTGCCCGGTCCCTTGAGCCGTCCGGTCCCTTGAGCTGCCCAGTCCCCTGAGCCGTCCGGTCCCCGCCCGGTCCCCCGAACGGCTCGTTCCGGGCTGCGGAGCCTCCCCGGCCGGGGTCGACTGGGGGCCATGAGCAGCGATCAGCCGTCGCCCGGGTCCGGTGAGCCGCCGGACGACGACCGGTTCCGGAAGGGGCCGCAGCCCCCGCCCGCGGACGGCTCCGGCGGTGCGTGGGGTGGCGGTACCCCGCCGCCCCCTCCGCCCGGCGGCGCGGGCGGTCCGTACGGCGGAGGCCAGGGCGGCGGCCCGTACAGCGGAGCCCCGGGCGGCGGAAGCCCCTACGGCGGCGGGCCGGGCGGTGGTCCGTACGGCGGCGATCCCTATGGCTCGGGCTCCGGCGTCGATCCGCTCGCCGGAATGCCCCCGCTCGCCAACCGCGGCAAACGGCTGCTCGCCCGGATCATCGACGGGCTGCTCATCGCCATCCCGGTCGGCGTGATCATGAGCTTGATCGTCGGCGGCTACGACCCCACGGACCCCGACGACACCGGCCGATCGGCCACCGTCCAGGGCACGGTCATGCTCGTGTACTTCATCTACGAGGGGCTGATGCTGAGCAACTCCGGCCAGACCGTGGGCAAGAAGCTCATGAACATCCGGGTCGCCCTGCTGGAGAACGGCGGGATCCCGGCCGGATCGGTCGGCTGGATCCGCGCCGCCGTCTACACCCTGCCCGAGTTCGTGCCCTGCTGCGGCTTCATCTTCTGGCTGGTCAACGTGCTGAACTGCACCTGGGACAAGCCGTATCAGCAGTGTCTGCACGACAAGGCGGCCAAGACCGTGGTGGTGGCGGTCACCTGAGCCCCGGCCGGGAAACGGGCTCGGACCCGAGCCCGTTCCGGCTGCGCCCGCATCGGAAGTGAGCGTCACCCGGGCCCTGTTCCGGCCGTGTGCCCCCGGAAGTGAGCGTCACCCGGGCCTTGTTCCGGTCGCGCCCGGCCCCGGAAGCGGGCTCGTCACCCGAGCCCGATCCCGATCCTGAGCCCGAGCCCGAGCCCGAGCCCGAGCCCGATCCTGAGCCCGCGCCCCGCCCTCAGCGGCGGACCGAGTGGCCCTCCAGCCGGGAGCCCGCCTTCGGGTGGTGCCGCGGCCGGGGGACCCGGGCCCGGTGCGTGGTGGCCGGGGCGGAGCCCATGGGGTGGCCGGCGGGCGGCTGCGCCACGGGCCGGGCCGGGCGGCGGGGCGCCGCGACGGTCGTGGCCACCAGCAGGCCGAGGGCCAGGCCCACGACGGCGGCGAGGGTCACCCCCAGGGCCGAACCGGTCCGGAAGAGCAGCAGCATGGCCAGGGTCGCGAAGACGACGGTGGCCGAACCGTAGGCGAGCTGGGCGAGAGTCGGACGCGGCATCGCGGAGTTCCGTCCTCGGGACAGTGTCGGGGTTGGCGGAGTCACCGGCCGCTGGGCCCGGGGTGGACGCCGAGCTCGCGCCGTCCTGTGACTCCAGTTGCTGTCTGCCCGAGCGGATCCGGTACTAAGCGTGACCTTACACACGGTGCCGGTGCACAGGGGGCGCACGGAGTCATTCCGTATTTCAACAGGCGAGACGGACGCGCCTGTTCCTTCCGTCTGCCGGAACCGCGTTGCCCGAGGTGGGGCCGGGTGACCGGGGGCCGCGACGTTCACCCGACGGACATCTGTCCGATGTCCGGAAGATGAGAACCGCTCAACGTATGTGCATGGCGTGTTCAAGTCAAGATCTGTCTTTTCTGTCGTCACTCCGGTCCAATGCCCCCCAGAAGAAGCTTTTTTGGGGGAACACCCGGGGAGGACAGCGCCACGTGAGCAGCCACCGGAGGACCATCAGATCCGCCGCCCTGGCAACCGCGGTCGCCGCGCTCGGAGCAGCAGCTCTGTCAGCGGGCGCCGCGCAGGCCGATGACCGGCCGACCGGCGGAGTCGAGCGCCTTGACCCGGCGTCGGCGAGGGGGCAGGTCGACCACGACCTGGAAGGCCCGTTCAGCGAGAAGCAGAAGGCTCAGCGCGAGGAAGCGCTCAAGCAGATCCTCGCCGGAGACGCGCGGGCCGAGAAGCGCGGTTCCTCGCAGGTCGTCAAGCTCGACAAGAACAAGTACGTCGAGCTGGGCCGGGAGCGGACCGACAAGATCTTCACGATCCTCGTGGAGTTCGGCAACAAGGTCGACAACACCACGATGTACGACCCGGACGGCGCGGACGGCCCGAAGCCGGCCGTCAAGAAGTACGGCGGGACGCCCGGCCCGAAGCACAACAAGATCGCGAAGCCGGACCGCGCCGACGACAACAGCACCGCCTGGCGCAAGGACTACGACCGCAAGCACTTCCAGGACCTCTACTTCTCCAAGGCGAAGAAGAAGCAGTCCCTGAAGAAGTACTACGAGAAGGCCTCCTCCGGCCGGTACTCGGTCGACGGCGAGGTCTCCGACTGGGTGAAGGTCAAGTGGAACGAGGGCCGGTACGGCTCGAACTACTGCGGCGACACCAACTGCCCCAACGTCTGGGACGCGGTGCGTGACGGCGTCAACCAGTGGGCCGCCGACCAGAAGGCCGCCGGACGGACCCCCGCCCAGATCAAGGCGCAGCTCGCCAAGTACGACAAGTGGGACCGTTACGACTTCGACGGTGACGGCAACTTCAACGAGTCCGACGGCTACATCGACCACTTCCAGCTCGTGCACGCGGGCGAGGACGAGTCGGCGGGCGGCGGCGTCCAGGGCGAGACGGCGCTGTGGGCGCACCGCTGGTACGCGTACGGCACGGACGCGGGCAAGACCGGCCCCTCCGCCAACAAGTCCGGCGGCACCCAGATCGGTGACACCGGCATCTGGGTCGGCGACTACACGATGCAGCCGGAGAACGGCGGCCTCGGGGTCTACGCCCACGAGTACGGCCACGACCTGGGCCTGCCGGACCTCTACGACACCACGGGCAAGGGCGAGTCGTCCGTCGGTTTCTGGTCCCTGATGTCCTCGGGCTCCTGGCTGGGCACCGGCAAGAAGGAGATCGGCGACCTGCCGGGCGACATGAGCGCCTGGGACAAGCTGCAGCTGGGCTGGCTGAACTACGGCAAGGCCAAGGCGGCGAAGAAGTCCACCCACAAGCTGGGGGTCGCGGAGTACAACACCCGCAACAAGCAGGCGCTCGTCGTCAACCTGCCGTCCAAGTCCGAGACCACCACCGTGGCGAAGCCCACCGAGGGCGCCAAGCAGTGGTGGAGCGACATGGGCAACGACCTCAAGAACACCCTCACCCGCTCGGTCGACCTGACGGGCAAGTCCAAGGCCGCCCTGAACCTCAAGGGCTGGTGGGACATCGAGGAGAACTACGACTACCTCTACGCCGAGGTGTCGACCGACGGCGGCGCCAACTGGACGCCCGTGGACGGCACGGCGGACGGCAAGGCCATTCCGCGCGACGGCGGTGACAAGCCGGCGCTGACCGGTGTCTCCGGGGCCTACAAGGACGTCGTCTACCCGCTGGACGCCTACGCGGGCAAGAAGATCGACCTCCGCTTCCGCTACCAGACCGACGGCGGCGCGGCGCAGAAGGGCTTCGCGGCCGACGAGATCAGCGTGGTGGCGGACGGCTCCCCGCTGTTCACCGACGGCGCCGAGGCCGACGACAACGGCTGGGCCGTGAAGGGCTTCTCGCGCATCGGCGAGACCTTCACCAAGAAGTACCCGCAGTACTACCTCGCGGAGAACCGCCAGTACGTGTCGTACGACAAGACCCTCAAGGTCGGCCCGTACAACTTCGGCTGGGCCACCGCCCGTCCGAACTGGGTGGAGCACTACCCGTACCAGAACGGCCTGCTGGTCTCGCTCTGGGACACCTCGCAGGCGGACAACAACGTCAGCGTCCACCCGGGCAAGGGGCTGATCCTGCCGGTCGACTCCCACGCCAAGCCGGAGAAGTGGGCCGACGGGACGCTGCTGCGCAACCGCGTCCAGGCGTACGACTCGCCCTTCAGCCGGTACGCCTCGGACGGGTTCAAGATCCACAAGGACGGCAAGGCCACCAAGATCAAGTCGAAGAAGGGTGTCTCCGTCTTCGACGATCACAAGGGGACCTACTGGTACCGCTCGAACCCGACCGCGGGTGTCGTCGTTCCTGACACCAACACCCAGATCAAGATCGTCAAGGAGGCCCGCGACGGGTCGACGATGACGGTGAAGGTCGGGCCCTCGACCCGGTAGATCGCTATCTTCGCAGGTCGGAACGGTATCGGCCGTCGCCCTCTAGCGGGCGGCGGCCGATCCGCGTTTAGATGCTCTGGCAAACTTCTTATTGACACGACCGTCACGCATGACCACTCACGGGGGAGATTTCGAACGCATGGCAGATGGAGGATTCATCAAGCTTCCGGGCGGCAGCGTGGTCGTCGCGCTGTCGCTGCCCCGCCCGCTGGGCGAGGGTGCCTGCGGCGAGGCCGTACGGGTCCGGGTGCTCGTGCACGCCGCGAACCGGGCGCGGGCCCTGACCCGCCTGCGCAATCTCGGGCTGCGCTCGGTGTACCTGCGGGGGAACATCGCGCCGCCGACGCCGGACGAGGTCACGGCCGTCCTGCACCACCCCGACGGGCTCGTGTGGCGGGCCGCGCCGCACGACGACACGGAGTCCTGGCACCCGATCCGGACCCTGCTGCGACCGCCGGCCCAGCCCGCGGCGCCGGAGCCGCGGGCGCCGGAGGGGCGCAGCCTGCCGGCCTTCCCGGCGGTGCCCGCACCGCTGGTGCTCTAGGAGGCCGGGCCCCGCCCCGGCAGGGCCCGGCCCATGCACGCCCCGGCCCATCAGGACCTGGCGGCTCAGGGCCCGGGGCTCCGGGCTCCGGCGCTTCGGGCCCCATACGTCCGGGCCCGGAGGCCCCGTGGCGCCTGTCTGTCCGGTCCCCGGTGGGGCCGGCTCCGCGGGCGTCAGACCACCGGCCGCCCCGTGAGCTCCACACCCGCCGCGCGGAACTCCCGCAGCGCCCGCTCGGTGGTGTGCCGGGCCACCCCGGCCGTCAGATCGAGCAGCACCCCCGTGGTGAAGCCCTCGCGGACCGCGTCCAGCGCGGTGGCCCGGACGCAGTGGTCGGTCGCGATGCCGACCACGTCGACCTCGCTGACGTGCCGGGCCCGCAGCCAGTCGGCCAGCGTCGTCCCGTCCTCGTCGACGCCCTCGAACCCGCTGTACGCCGAGGCGTACGCGCCCTTGTCGAAGATCGCGGCGATCGCGCCCGAGGCGACGGCCGGGGCGAAGTTCGGGTGGAACGCGCTGCCCTTCGTGCCCGCCACGCAGTGCGGGGGCCAGGAGTGCTCGAAGTCGGGCTGCTCGGAGAAGTGACCGCCCGGATCGATGTGGAAGTCGCGGGACGCGACGACATGGCGGTAACCGGCGGTCGACGCTCCGATCACGTCGGTGATGGCGGCGGCGACGTCGGCGCCGCCGGCGACCGCGAGGCTGCCGCCCTCGCAGAAGTCGTTCTGCACATCGACGACGATGAGTGCCCGGTGCATGGCGTGCCCTTCGGCTGGTGAACGGCGGGGGCGGACCGGGCCCCTTCCCGGAACCGGCGCCCGGACCACCGCACGGTCGACCGGCCTGTCCCGGCCTTTCCGAGCGTAGGGATTCGGACGCCCCCGCGGGAGGGGGCCGGACGCCCTCATGGGGTGTCCCTGACCATGGCGCGCGTCCCGGGGCCTGCCCGGATTCGTGCCGTCCGCTCCCCCTGGGCGCCGCACGGGGAGCGGACGTGGCCCGGGAGCCCGCCGTCGGGGGACCGGGCCGGAGCGGTGAGCCCCGGCCCGAGCCCCGTGACGGGCCCCTGGCGCGGGATCTAGACGTACTCCGTGGGCAGCACCGGCTCGCCCCGGGACAGCTGCCGGGCCGACAGCGGCAGGGTCTCCCGGACCCGGGCGTGCCGGTCGCGGACCGTGTCCAGCGGCTCGCGGGAGAGCACCTCGCCGCCCCGGAGCAGCTCCACCAGCAGCTCGTTTCCGGCCAGCTCCGGGGGGACCTCCCCGGTGCCCACCACCTCGGCCATGGCCACGCCGTCCGCGTCCACCCGGCGGGCGGCCCACTTGCGGCCGCCGACCGACGTCTTCCCGCCCAGCGACTTCTTCGCGACCGGCACCAGCGGGGCCGCCGGATCGGCGGACTCGGCGCGGGCGACCAGCTTGTAGACCATGGAGCAGGTCGGGTGGCCGCTGCCGGTGACCAGCTGGGTGCCGACGCCGTAGGCGTCCACCGGGGCGGCGGCGAGCGAGGCGATCGCGTACTCGTCCAGGTCGCTGGTGACCACGATCCGGGTGTCCCGGGCGCCGAGGGCGTCCAGCTGCTGGCGCACCCGGTGCGCCACCAGCAGCAGGTCGCCCGAGTCGATCCGGACGGCGCCCAGCTCGGGCCCGGCCAGCTCCACGGCGGTCCGCACGGCCTCGGCCACGTCGTAGGTGTCCACCAGCAGGGTCGTGCCCCGCCCGAGCGATTCGATCTGGGCGGTGAACGCGTCCCGCTCGCTGTCGTGCAGCAGCGTGAAGGCGTGGGCGCTGGTGCCGACCGTCGGGATGCCGTAACGGAAGCCGGCCGCGAGGTCGGAGGTGGAGTGGAAGCCGCCGATGTACGCGGCGCGGCTGGCGGCGACCGCGGCCAGCTCGTGGGTGCGCCGGGCGCCCATCTCGATCAGCTGCCGGACCCCGGCGGCCAGCGACATCCGGGAGGCCGCGGCGGCCACCGCCGAGTCGTGGTTGAGGATCGAGAGGATCACCGTCTCCAGCAGCACGGCCTCGGCGAAGCTGCCCTCGACCCGCAGCAGCGGTGAGCCGGGGAAGTAGACCTCGCCCTCCGGGTAGCCCTGGATGTCGCCGCGGAAGCGGAAGTCGGCCAGCCACTGCAGCGTCGGCTCGTCGACCACGCCGCGGCTGCGGAGGAAGTCCAGCACGTCGGTGTCGAAACGGAAGTTCTCGACGGCGTCCAGTACGCGGCCGGTACCCGCCACGACCCCGTAGCGCCGCCCCTCGGGCAGTCGGCGGGTGAAGACCTCGAAGACGGAGCGGCGGTCGGCGGTGCCCGCTCTCAGCGCTGCTTGCAGCATCGTCAGTTCGTACTGATCGGTGAAGAGCGCAGTCGACGGCACGGCCACCGGCAGCCCCAGGTCCGCTGTGTTCATGGCTGGGATGCTACCCCGCATACTCGTCACTCTGACGATTTCTGCGGAACGGGGCCGCCCGGAGGCCGGTTTATGCGATGCCCCACCCCTGGTGGCAGCATGGACGCGTGAGCGTCGCACCCGTCGAAATCGAGCGTCCCGAGTCGAGCGAGGCACCCGACGTGGTGCCCGAACCCGATGTCCCGTGGGTGACGCTCGTGCACAACGACCCGGTCAACCTCATGAGCTACGTGACGTATGTCTTTCAGACGTACTTCGGCTACTCCAAGGACAAGGCACACAAGCTGATGCTCGACGTGCACCACAAGGGACGGGCGATCGTCTCCAGCGGCACCCGCGAGGAGATGGAACGCGACGTGCAGGCCATGCACGGCTACGGCCTGTGGGCGACTCTCCAGCAGGACCGCTGATGTCCGGACTCTTCGAAGCCGTACCCGGCGGGGGCGCGGCCGTGGCGCTCGACGAGGTCGAGGTCTCCATCCTGCGCAGCCTCGCCGTCCAGCTGCTGGAGCTGGTCGGTCCCGGCGACGAGCCCATCGAAGGCGAGGATCCGCTCGCCTCGCTGTTCGCCGAGGGTCCCAGTGAACCGCCGAAGGACCCGGCGCTGGCCCGGCTCTTCCCCGACGCCTACGGCGGCCCGGACGTGAAGCCGGACGACGACGAGGCGCGCGACCTCTCCGCGGAGTTCCGCCGCTACACGGAGAACGACCTGCGGGCCCGCAAGCGGGACGACGCCCTGGCCGTCATCCGTTCCCTCGACGCCCTCACCATGGCCGGTGACGGCGGTGCCGTCCTGGGGCTCGGCCCGGACGAGTCCCGGCAGTGGCTGGGAGCCCTCAACGACCTGCGGCTGGCCATCGGTGCCCGGCTGGAGGTCTCGGACGACGACGGCGAGGAGTTCTACCGGCTGCCGGACTCCGATCCGCGCAAGCCGATGGTCATGGCCTACCTCTGGCTCGGCGGGCTCCAGGAGTCGCTCGTCGAAACTCTGCTGCCCTGACCGTTTCAGCTGATCGTTTGCGGTGTGTCGCGGCGAGTTCGCTCAGTAGACACTCAATTCCGGATAACGATCCCATCACCAGGGCCATCGATTTTCGGCCTTCCGGTGCATCTTTGTCCCCTTTTTCTTGTGGTGTGTGCCACATCTGACCGGCCGGTTCAGTGTTAGCGGCGTGATAAATCTTCACGACCTGCCGTCTACGCCGCCACCCATGGCGAGACGGGGGCGCAGCCGGCCGACCGTCGGTAGCAGGACTCCATCCGGGGGGATCGGAACCCCGATCCGGACAGACCGGATCGGTATGGAGAAAGGCGCACCATCCATGACCTCTGAGCAGGTCGCGAGCCGTACCGCTGAGGCGGGCACCGCGGGCAACGGAGCTTCCGAAGAGGGCTACGAGCGCGGACTGGGCAGTCGCCAGGTCCAGATGATCGCCATTGGTGGCGCCATCGGCGTCGGCCTCTTCATGGGTGCCGGAGCGAACATCGCCAAGGCCGGCCCCAGCATCATCCTCATGTACGCCCTGGCGGGCGTCATCATCTTCTTCATCATGCGAGCGCTCGGTGAGCTGCTCCTCTACCGGCCGGTGTCCGGCAGCTTCGCGGAGTACGCCCGCGAGTTCCTGGGCCCGTTCTTCGGTTATGTCACCGGCTGGACCTACTGGCTGATGTGGGTCGTGACCGGCATGGCCGAGCTCACGGCCGCCGCCATCTATATCCACTTCTGGTTCCCCGCGATCCCGCAATGGGTCAGCGCGCTGGTCTTCCTCGTGGTGCTGTTCGGCGTCAACCTGATCTCCGTCAAGCTCTTCGGCGAGGTCGAGTTCTGGTTCTCGATGGTCAAGGTCACCGCGATCATCGGCATGATCGTGATCGGTCTCGGCGTGCTCACCCTCGGCTTCTCGCAGGTCGGTGACACCGCCTCGGTCAGCAACCTCTGGTCGCACCACGGGATCTTCCCGAACGGCATCGGCTCCAGCCTGATGACCCTCCAGGGCGTGATGTTCGCCTACCTGGCCGTCGAGCTCGTGGGCGTCACCGCCGGTGAGAGCGAGAACCCGGAGAAGACCCTGCCCAAGGCGATCAACACCCTGCCCTGGCGCATCATCGTCTTCTACGTCGGTGCCCTCACCGTCATCCTCTCCGTCGTGAAGTGGACCGAGTTCTCCGAGGGTGAGAGCCCCTTCGTGCACGCGTTCAGCGAGATCGGCATTCCGCTCGCCGCGGGCATCGTGAACTTCGTCGTGCTGACCGCGGCCCTGTCGTCCTGCAACTCCGGCATGTACTCCACCGGCCGGATGCTGCGCGACCTCGCCGCCAACCAGGAGGCCCCGCAGGTCTTCGGCAAGCTCAACGCCCGCAAGACCCCGGCCGTCGGCATCGCCCTCTCCGTCACCCTCATGGGCATCGGCGTCGTCCTCAACTACGTCGTCCCGGAGAAGGCCTTCGCCTACGTCACCTCGGTGGCCACCGCGGCGGGCATCTGGACCTGGATGATGATCCTCGTCAGCCACATCCTGTACCGGCGCGCGGTGAAGGCCGGCCGCCTCTCGGCGTCCTCCTTCCCGGCTCCCGGCGGTGCCGCGTTCAGCTGGGTCGCCCTGCTGTTCCTGGTCTTCGTCACCGGTCTGATCGCCTACGACAGCGAGGCCCGGGTCTCCCTGTACGTCGGCGCCGGCTGGGCCGTCGTCCTCGGCATCGGCTGGCTGGTCCTCCGCAGCCGCGGCACCCTGCCCGGCCCCGGCGGCCAGGCCGACCGCCCGCTGGTGGACAGCACCAAGTAGCACGCGTCTCAGCAGACGGCCCCCGGATCTCCTCCGGGGGCCGTCTGCTTATCCTCGTGCCATGCTCACCATCACCCAGGACCTCCACGACCGGATCGTGGCGCACGCCCGCGCCGACCACCCCGACGAGGCGTGCGGTGTGATCGCCGGTCCGCAGGGGTCCGACCGTCCCGAGCGCTTCGTCCCCATGCTCAACGCGGCCCGGTCGCCCACGTTCTACGAGTTCGACTCGACCGACCTGCTCGCGCTCTACCGGGAGATGGACGACCGGGACGAGGAGCCGGTGGTGATCTACCACTCGCACACCGCCACCGAGGCGTACCCGTCCCGCACGGACATCTCGTACGCGGGCGAGCCCGGTGCCCACTACGTCCTCGTCTCCACCGCCGAGAGCGGCGCCGAGGAGGGGCCCGTGCAGTTCCGCTCCTTCCGGATCGTCGAGGGCGAGGTCACGGAAGAGAACGTGAAGATCGTCACGGCATACTGAGCCCAGGCCGGTCCCACGGGACGTGTCCAAAGCGACGTCCGGATCCTGGGATCGGATCCCGGAGCTCGGACGGGGAATCGATACGATGACCCCATGGTTGTCCACGACGTGAGCGAGAAGACGCCGGGCACGCTGCTCGTGGCGCGGCTGCACGTCGACCTGTGCCGCCTCGCCAGTGCGATGTGTCCGCACACCGCTGCCCGCCGCCCGGCCTGACCCCGTCAGGCCGCGCTGCCGGCCCTCAGCACTCTCTGCCGCCGGCGAAGGACGCCGCGCGCCCTCCGCTTCATTCCGACAGGAGCCCACTCATGGCCATCGAGGTCCGCATCCCGACCATCCTTCGCAGCTACACCGACGGCCAGAAGGTGGTCGAGGCCAGCGGCGCCACGCTCGAGGAGCTCTTCGCCGACCTCGAGTCGCGGCACGCCGGCATCCGCGAGCGCCTGGTCGACGGCGGTGAGCTGCGCCGCTTCGTGAACGTCTACCTCAACGACGAGGACGTCCGCTTCCTCGACGGCATCTCCACCAAGCTGTCAGACGGCGACAGCGTCACCGTCCTCCCGGCGGTCGCGGGCGGCATGCGCTGATGCGGTACGACTCCCCGCTGGCAGCGGTCGGCAACACGCCGCTCGTCCGTCTGCCGCGGCTGTCCCCGTCCCCGGACGTCCGGATCTGGGCGAAACTGGAGGACCGCAACCCGACCGGCTCCGTCAAGGACCGGCCGGCCCTCCACATGATCGAACAGGCCGAGAAGGACGGCCGGTTGACCCCCGGCTGCACCATCCTCGAGCCCACCTCCGGCAACACCGGCATCTCGCTCGCCATGGCCGCCAAGCTCAAGGGCTACCGCATCGTGTGCGTGATGCCCGAGAACACCTCGTCCGAGCGCCGCGAGCTGCTCGCCATGTGGGGCGCGGAGATCGTCCCCTCCCCGGCGGCGGGCGGCTCCAACACGGCCGTCCGGGTCGCCAAGGAGCTCTCCGCCGAGCACCCGGACTGGGTGATGCTCTACCAGTACGGCAACCCGGACAACGCGGGCGCCCACTACGCGACCACCGGCCCGGAGATCTACGCGGACCTCCCGTCGGTCACCCACTTCGTCGCGGGCCTGGGCACCACCGGCACCCTGATGGGCGTCGGGCGCTACCTCCGCGAGAAGGTCCCGGGCATCAGCATCGTCGCCGCCGAGCCGCGCTACGACGACCTGGTGTACGGGCTGCGCAACCTCGACGAGGGCTTCGTCCCGGAGCTCTACGACGAGTCCGTCCTCACCACGCGCTTCTCGGTCGGCTCCGAGGACGCGGTCCGGCGAACCCGCGAACTGCTCCAGCAGGAAGGCATCTTCGCGGGCGTCTCGACGGGCGCGGCCCTGCACGCGGCGATCGGCGTCGGCCGCAAGGCGGTCAAGGCGGGCGAGCCGGCGGACATCGTCTTCGTGGTCGCCGACGGCGGCTGGAAGTACCTCTCGACCGGCGTCTACACGGCCGATTCCACGGAAGCGGCGGTGGAGAACCTGCACGGCCAGCTCTGGGCGTAGCGGTTGTCGCTCCGCGGGACGGGGTTCTTGTGCCGCGGGGTTCCGGCGGACCGGACCGGGGTTCCGGCGTGGCCGGAGTGGCGACGGGGTTCCGGCGTGGCCGGGACCCCGGTGCGGATCGGCGTCGCGGCCTCGCCGGGGTGCCGCGCCGGCCGGGGCCGGGCCTGACGGGGGTGCGGGAGCGTTGACCTGTGCCCGGGCCGGGTCTGACGGACGCGGGGGCGTTGACCTGTGCCGGGGCCGGGTCTGACGGACGCGGGGGCGTTGACCTGTGCCGGGGCCGGGTCTGACGGACGCGGGGGCGTTGACCTGTGCCGGGGGGGGGGGGGGGGGGGGGGGGGGGGGGGGGGGGGGGGGGGGGGGGGGGGGGGGGGGGGG
>NZ_JBYITE010000038.1:0-69654 GCF_057709105.1 Streptomyces sp. bgisy100 | reverse complement strand
CTCGTTTCGGCCGACCTAATCGGCTTGACGTTCCCGATGAATTTCGGACGCACTCCGTTCGAGGATCAATTCCCCGGAGTGGGAGTGCAGTGATTCTAAAGGTTGACGTCCGAACCTGTCCAGTTCGGGCAACCGTTAGACTCTACCTCCCCGCCCATGCCGTGTCAACGGGTCCGGTGGGGAGACCTGGACACTAGCACCTCGTGGACGTCCTCCGCACATCACGCCGCTGCCGGGAGTTCAGCACTGCGGTCGCTCTCGGCGACATCGCCGGTCTCACCGGCGCGTGCCGCCCTCCGGCCCACCACGAACACGTACACCAGAAAGGCCGCCTCGGCCGCGACGCCGATGCCGATGCGGGCCCACGGAGGCAAGCCGGAGGGCGTCACGAACCCCTCGATCGCGCCGGACACGAAAAGGACGACGGCGAGGCCGATCGCCATACCGATTGCCGCCCGCCCCTCCCGGGCGAGCGCGGACCGTCGGGAGCGGGGGCCCGGGTCGATGACGGTCCAGCCGAGCCGCAGCCCCGTACCGGCCGCCACGAATACGGCGGTGAGCTCCAGCAGGCCGTGCGGCAGGATCAGGCCCAGGAACGTGTCGAGCCGTCCCACGGAGGACATCAGTCCGATGCCGATGCCGAGGTTCAGCATGTTCTGCAGGATCACCCAGAGCACCGGGATGCCGAGGAACGCGCCGAGGACCAGACAGACGGCGGCGACCTGGGCGTTGTTCGTCCAGACCTGGGCGGCGAAGGACGTCGCGGCGTGGCTGGAGTAGTACGTCTCGTACTGGCCTCCCGGGCGGGTGAGCTCGCGCAGCTCGTCGGGAGCGGCGATCGACGACTGCACCTCCGGGTGCGTGCCGATCCACCAGCCGACCACGGCCGCCAGGACCAGGGAGAGCACCGCGGTGGTGGTCCACCACCGGCGCGTCCGGTACAGCGCCGCGGGGAAGCCGGCCGCCAGGAAGCGGGTGGCGTCCCGCCAGCTCGCCTTGCGGGCCCCGGTGACGGCGCTGCGGGCACCGGCGACGAGTTGGGTGAGCCGACCGATCAGCTGTGGGTCGGGGGCACTCGACTGGACGAGGGAGAGGTGGGTGGCAGTGCGCTGGTAGAGGGCGACGAGTTCATCCGCCTCCGCCCCGGTCAGCCGGCGCCGTCGGCGCAGCAGCTCGTCCAGCCGCGTCCACTCGGCTCGGTGGGCGGCGACGAACACATCGAGGTCCATGAAGCGCTGCTCCTCCGGCGGCGTCGGTCCCCTCCCCCACCCGGTGCAGGCCGGCAGGGGCGGTCAGGGGTGGCGATCAGCTTGGCAGACGGAGGCGGCCGGCGGCAGAGCGGGCAGACTGTTCGTACGGGCGTCCAGGGGCAGGGCGACAGCGGGAGCGGCCCGTGGAGAGGGAGGACACCGCGTATGAGTGAGCTCGTGACCGGCGAGGCGGTCGTACTGGGGCTGCGGCCCGCGAAGCTGCCGAGCCGCACGCTGGCGGTCGTACTCGACCTGATGGTGGTCTTCACCGTCTACATCGCGGTGTCACTGGGCCTGGCCGCCGCTACGGCGTCGCTGGACACGGCGGCCGGAGCGGCCGTTTCGGTGGCGACGTTCCTTCTCGTCCTGGTCGGAGTGCCGATTGCGGTCGAGACGCTGAGCCACGGGCGGTCGCTGGGAAAGATGGCGTGCGGGCTGCGGGTGGTGCGGGACGACGGAGGGCCGATCCGGTTCCGGCACGCCCTGGTCCGTGGCGCGATGGGCGTGGCCGAGATCCTGCTGACCTTCGGGGTGATCGCGGTGATCGCCTCCTTGGTGTCCGCCCGGGGGCGGAGGCTGGGCGATGTCTTCGCGGGGACGCTGGTCGTACGGGAGCGCATACCGGCGCCGCAACCGGTGCGGATACCGCCGCCCCCGCCCTGGCTTGCGGGGCAGTTCGGGGCGCTCGATCTGTCGCGCGTTCCGGAGGGGCTGTGGCTGGCGGTGCGGCAGTACCTGTCACGGACGGAGCAGCTGGATCCGCAGGTCGGCTGGGCACTGGCGCAGCAGCTGGCGGGCGATGTGGCGGCCTGTACGGGGACCCCGGTGCCGGAGGGGGTGCCGCCCCAGGCCTATCTGGCGGGCGTCGTGGGCGAGCGGCAGGCGCGGGATGCCCAGCGGGTGTTCGGAGGGGTGCCGGGGAGTGCCGGGCGTGCCGGGGAGCCCGTCGCCCCTGGTCACGGCGGGCTCGGCTCCGAGGGGCATGGCGGGCGTGGTTCCGATGGTCACGGTGGTGACGGTTCCGATGGCGACACCTCCGGTTGGCACGGCCGGCACGGTTCCGGCGGCTACGGAGCCGGGGCGGGCAGTGGCGTACCCGCTCCGGTCATGGGGGCTCCGGAGGACTTCGCCGGGGAGCCTGCGGTGGCGGACGCTCCGGCCGGTCCGCTGTCTGCGGCGCCGGGGCGTCCGGATGTGGGCGGGGCCGTTCCGGTGACGGGGGCGGGGGTGGGGGCGGTCTCCCCGGTCTCCGCGGAGCCGGAGGGTGCTGCCGCCACGGTTCGGACGGGGTTCGTGCCGCCTGCCTGACGCCGTGGCGCCGGCTGGGCCGGACTGAGGTTCGTCGGAGCCCGGTGGTCGAACCCCGGTAGCCGGGGCCCGGTGGTCCAGGCCCGGTGGTCGAACCCCGGTAGCCGGGGCCGGGTGGTCGATACCGGATGTCGATGCCCGGTGGTCGCGTCGTGGTGGGCCGGTGCTGTGCCGTCGCGCCGTGGCCCGTGTGCCGTGTCAGCCGAAGGACGACGGCGGGCTTTCGAGGTCCTCGAGCTCGATGCCGGGGGCGCCCAGAACCACGTCGCCGGCGATGTGCACGGCTTGCTGCTCCCCCGTGTCCAGGTCCGTGACCTGGTACGCGTCCACGGTCAGGGGGCCGCTGTCAGTGGCGTGTGCTTCGCTCTGCAGCAAGGCCCAGGACTGGTCGAGCGTGCGGGGGGCCAGGACGGGGTCGGTCAGGGCGACGAGACGGACGCGGGTGGCGGGGCCGCCGGGTTCCAGGCGCAGCAGCCGGGCCGTGGCCACGAGAAAGGCGGGGGAGGCACCGGTGAAGGCATGGGCGCGGACATTGCCCTCGGTGGCGTGCTCTCCGGCGGGATCGGTACGGACCCAGGTGACGCCTTCGAGGGCGGCACCCCGGACCTGCCAGCCGCCGGCGTGCAGTTCGAGGCGGATGGGACGGCCGAGTTCGTCGGTGGTCAGGTCGACCGAGCCGGAGTGATCGCCGGAAGGGGCGGTGATCTGCGAGACGTAGCGCCAGCCGGAGGGGCCGGTGGCGCAGTGGAAGTGTTCTTCGCCGAGGGGGGTGCGGTCGTGGGGGTCGTGGAGGGAGTAGCGGCCGCGGGGCATGGTGAGGTCCTTGACGGGCCGGGCCCCCGCGGATGGCGGGGGCCCGGGCTCATCGGCTGGGTACTGTCAGTAGCGGTAGTGGTCGGGCTTGTACGGGCCCTCGACCGGGACGCCGATGTAGGACGCCTGCTCCGGGCGCAGCGTCGTGAGCTTCACGCCGAGCGCGTCGAGGTGGAGCCGGGCGACCTTCTCGTCCAGGTGCTTGGGGAGCACGTAGACGTCGGTCGGGTACGACTCGGGCTTGGTGAACAGCTCGATCTGGGCGATGGTCTGGTTCGCGAAGGAGTTGGACATCACGAACGACGGGTGACCGGTGGCGTTGCCCAGGTTGAGCAGACGGCCCTCCGAGAGCACGATGATCTTCTTGCCCTCGGCGAAGGTCCAGGTGTGGACCTGCGGCTTGACCTCGTCCTTGACGATGCCGGGGATCGCCGCGAGACCGGCCATGTCGATCTCGTTGTCGAAGTGGCCGATGTTCCCGACGATGGCCTGGTGCTTCATCTTGGCCATGTCGGTGGCCATGATGATGTCCTTGTTGCCGGTCGTGGTGATGAAGATGTCGGCCGTCTCGACGACGTCGTCGAGGGTCGCGACCTGGTAGCCGTCCATGGCGGCCTGCAGGGCGCAGATGGGGTCGATCTCGGTGACGATCACACGGGCGCCCTGGCCGCGCAGGGACTCCGCGCAGCCCTTGCCGACGTCGCCGTAGCCGCAGACGACCGCGACCTTGCCGCCGATGAGGACGTCGGTGGCGCGGTTGATGCCGTCGACGAGCGAGTGGCGGCAGCCGTACTTGTTGTCGAACTTCGACTTGGTGACGGCGTCGTTGACGTTGATGGCCGGGAAGAGGAGCGAGCCGGCCTGGTGCATCTCGTACAGGCGGTGGACGCCGGTCGTGGTCTCCTCGGTGACACCGCGGATCTCGGACGCCAGCTGGGTCCACTTCTGCGGGCTCTCACCCAGGGTGCGGTTCAGCAGCTGCAGGATGATGCGGAACTCGTCGCTGTCGGCGGTGGACGGGTCCGGTGCCGCACCGGCCTTCTCGTACTCGACGCCCTTGTGGACCAGGAGCGTCGCGTCGCCGCCGTCGTCGAGGATCATGTTCGGCCCGCCGGTGGGGGTGTTCGGCCAGGTCAGCGCCTGCTCCGTGCACCACCAGTACTCTTCGAGGGTTTCGCCCTTCCAGGCGAAGACCGGGACACCCTGCGGGTTCTCGGGGGTTCCGTCCGGACCGACCGCGATGGCGGCGGCGGCGTGGTCCTGGGTCGAGAAGATGTTGCAGGAGGCCCAGCGGACCTCGGCGCCGAGGGCTACCAGGGTCTCGATCAGCACGGCGGTCTGCACGGTCATGTGCAGCGAGCCGGTGATGCGGGCGCCGGCGAGGGGCCGGGAGGCGGCGTACTCGTCGCGGATCGCCATCAGACCGGGCATCTCGTGCTCGGCGAGGGTGATCTCCTTGCGGCCGAAGGCGGCCAGGGACAGGTCGGCGACCTTGAAGTCCTGGCCGGTGGCTGCAGTGGTCATGCGGCTGCTCCTCGTGAAATCGAGTGCGAGTGGACACGGCTGTTCTGCGGCGGTGGACACACTGGTCCCCCGGGCCGCAGCGCAGTCCGTCGGAGGCCCTCTCTCCCTCGGTCGGCCCACGACACGGACCGCCCGACCGCCATCAGCAGCGACGTCTGTCTGGGCACGAACCTACACCGATCAGCACAGCGGACCCCAGCCCGCCTCCGGCCCGGGGGTGACGATCTGTGCCTGCCTTGCGCCGATTGGTCCTGGAGGCTGCCGACTTCTGATCCGGCCGTCGCGGGATGTGGTTCCGGTCCCAGGGTGTTGCGGGATGCGGCCCGCCCGAGAACACTTGCACGACTCGCGCGCAAGACCGGTAAGGAGAACCACGTGACCAGTTCAGCCGACCCGCTGAAGGCCACCGGAGGGAGCGGGCAGGGCCTCAAACTGCTCGCGGTGACGGCCTGTCCGACCGGCATAGCCCATACCTACATGGCTGCCGAGAAGCTGGCCCGCGCCGCGGAGAGCCTCGGTCACCGGATGAAGGTGGAGACCCAGGGCTCCATCGGGGTCGAGAACGCCTTCTCCGACAACGATGTCAACGAAGCGGACGGCATCATCATCGCGGCGGACAAGGACGTCGACCGCGGCCGGTTCGCCGGCAAAAGGGTCCTGGTCGTCGGGGTGGCCGAGGGGATCCACCACCCCGAGCGGCTCATCGAGCGGGTGCTGGACGCACCCCTCCAGCAGGGTGACGGCGGTGGTGCCGCGGGCACCGGCCCGGCGGGGGCGACGGCCGGCGACAGCGGCGGCGGCAAGGAGCGCAGCCTCGCGTACAAGGCCCTGATGAACGGGGTCAGTTACATGATTCCGTTCGTCGTCGTGGGCGGTCTGCTGATCGCGGTCTCGCTCGCCCTCGGCGGCACTCCGCAGGCGGACGGCGGACTGGTCATCCCGGACGGGACGTTCTGGAAGCATGTGAACGACATCGGTGTGATCGGCTTCACACTGATGATCCCGATCCTCTCCGGCTACATCGCCTACGCCATCGGCGACCGTCCGGCGCTGGTGCCCGGCATGATCGGCGGCTGGATCGCCAATACCGGTGAGCTGTACGACTCCAAGTCGGGCGCGGGGTTCATCGGCGCGATCGTCACCGGCTTCCTCGCCGGGTACCTGGTGGCGTGGATCAAGAAGGCCCGCGTGCCGAAGTTCGTCCAGCCCATCATGCCGATCATCGTGATCCCGATCGTCGCGACCACGGCGCTCGGCCTCTTCTTCATCTATGTGATCGGGCGGCCCATCTCCTGGGTCTTCGAGAACCTCACCGGTCTGCTGGGCAGCCTCACCGGTACCAGTGCGGCGCTGCTGGGCATCATCCTCGGCCTCATGATCGCGTTCGACATGGGCGGACCGGTCAACAAGACCGCCTTCCTGTTCGGCGCCGGGCTGGTGTCGAAGAACCCCGAGATCATGGGCATATGTGCCGCGGCCATCCCGGTGCCTCCGCTGGGCCAGGGGCTGGCCACGCTGCTGCGCCGGAAGCTCTTCAGCGAGCAGGAGCGCGAGACCGGACTGGCGGCACTGTTCATGGGCTTCTTCGGGATCACCGAGGGGGCGATCCCGTTCGCCGCGGCACGGCCCGCCCGGGTCATTCCGGCGAACATGCTCGGCGGCGCTCTGGCCGGGGCTCTGGCGGGGCTCGCGGCGGTCACGGACAGCGTGCCGCACGGCGGGCCGATCGTGGCGGTGCTCGGGGCCGTCGGCGGTGTCCCGATGTTCTTCCTGGCCGTGGTCGTCGGCACGGTGGCGACGGCGCTCACGACCGTCACCCTGATGGCCCTCGGCAGCCGGGGCCCGGCCGTGAGCGAGGCGGCCCCGGCGCCGTCCGCGGTGCGCACGGCCGAGCCCGTCCTCGCCGGGGTCGGCGCGGGAGCGGGTACGGGGCTCGGTCCGGGGTCGGGTACGGAGCTGGGCACGGGAGCGGGAGCAGGACTGAGCACGGGATCGGGTACGGAGCTGGGCGCGCGAGCGGGAGCAGGACTGAGCACGGGATCGGGTACGCAATCGGTCGGCGGGGAGAGTGCTGAAGCCGGGCGGGAGACCGTGCCGGCACCGGCGCCGGGGGCCGAGCCCCGCACGGAGACCAACGCGAAGTCCGCTGCGAAAACCGACGCGAAAACCGACGCGGCGCCGAACACGGAGGCAGACACGGCGCCCGGTGCCGGCCCGGCGCGAGGCCTCCGGCCCGGCGCCGGCGCGGAGGCCCCCGGAGCGCAGGACGCGGTGACGGACGCCGGGGCGGAGGACACGGGGGCAGCGGACGCCGGGGCGGAAGACACCCGGACGGAAGACACCGGAGCGGAGGACACCGGGGCAGCGGACGCCGGCACGAAGGACCCGGTGGTGCTGTCCGGCTACCTGAGCGAGCAGACCGTGCGGGAGGAGCTCTCCGCCAGCAGCAAGGCGGAGGCGATCCGCGAACTGGCGCGGATGCTCACCGCAACCGGCAAGGTCACCGACGAGGAGGGCCTGATACGGGCCGCGCTCGCCCGTGAGGACCAGGGGACGACGGGTCTCGGCGAGGAGATCGCCATTCCGCACGCCAAGACGGACGCGGTGACGGCTCCGGTCGTCGGCTTCGCCCGCTCGGCCGAGGGCATCGAGTGGGGTTCGCTCGACGGCACCCGGGCCCGGCTCCTCTTCATGATCTCCGTGCCCGAGGCCGCGGCGGGCGACGAGCATCTGCGCATTCTGGCGCTGCTCTCCCGAAAGCTGATGGACACCACGTTCCGGGAGCGGCTGACGGCGGCACCGGACACGGCGGCGATCATGCGGGTCCTGGGCGAGATCCGGTGAACGAGGTCCAGTAGTCCGTGCATCGCCAAGGCCCCCACCGGTGGGGTGAGGGCCTTAGCGGTGCTGCTCATGTGCTCATGTACTGCCGGCGTCGTGTACTGCTTGTACTGCCGACGTCATGTACTGCTTGCGCCGTCCCCGGCAGAGTCGGGGCCGGGCCGAGGTCTGGGCCGCTCAGGGCCGCGGCCGAACCCCCGGCCGGCGCGAAACCGCAGCCGGGGCCCGGGCCGATGGAACGCACCGGGTGGCAGCAGCCCCCGGTGTCAGCCGCCCCGGGCCTTCCCCGGTGCGGTCCCCGCCCGGATATCGGCGGTCCCGGGGTGTCAGTGCGCCCCCGCGCCGCCCGGCGTCTTCGTCGGGTCGGGGCCCGCTGCCGCCGCGGTCTCGCTGTAGATGTCCGGCTCCAGGTAGATCACCCGGGCGATCGGCACGGCCTCCCGGATCCGGGCCTCGGCCGCGTTGATCGCCTCCGCGACCTGGGCGCCGCTGCTGTCCTGCGGAACCCCGACCTTGGCGGCGACGAGCAGCTCCTCCGGGCCCAGGTGCAGGGTGCGCATGTGGATGAGGCGGGTGACACCCGTACCGTCGACGACCGCCTCGCGGATCTTCGCCACATCGTCCGCGCCGGCCGACTCGCCGAGCAGCAGCGACTTGGTCTCCGCCGCCAGGACCAGAGCGATCAGGATCAGCAGTGCGCCGATGCAGAGGGTGCCGATGCCGTCCCAGATGCCGTTGCCGGTGGTGATGGCCAGGGCGACACCGACGAGCGCGAGGACCAGGCCCACGAGCGCGCCGAGGTCCTCCAGCAGGACGACCGGCAGCTCCGGCGCCTTGGCGCGGCGCACGAAGTCGGTCCACGACTGCTTGCCGCGCAGCTCGTTGGACTCCTTGATGGCGGTGCGGAACGAGAAGCCCTCCGCGATGATCGCGAAGACGAGGACGCCGATGGGCCAGTACCAGTCCTCGATCTCGTGCGGGTGCTTGATCTTCTCGTAGCCCTCGTAGAGGGCGAACATGCCACCGACCGAGAAGAGCACGATCGACACGAGGAAGCTGTAGATGTACCGCTCGCGGCCGTAGCCGAAGGGGTGCTCGGCCGTGGCTTCGCGCTTGGCCTTCTTGCCGCCGACCAGCAACAGCCCCTGGTTACCGGAGTCGGCGAGCGAGTGCACGCCTTCGGCCAGCATCGACGACGAGCCACTGAAGGCGAACGCCACGAACTTGGCTGCGGCGATGGCCAGGTTGGCCCCGAGGGCGGCGACGATCGCCTTGGTTCCGCCTGATGCACTCATGAGTGCCGAGTGTCCCTTCCGTCGACCGGGAGCTTTGCTCCCCCTTTACCGGCGGACATTGTTGCAGCCCGGCCGACAGCCGTCTCCTCAGACCGCCACGGTGGCCCGGAAGACCGTTCCGTCCCCGGAGACCGTGACCTCCTCGGCAGCCGGGACGAACGCCGACTCGCCCGGTGTGAGCAGCAGTTCCTCCGCTGCGGACCGCAGCCGGACGGTGCCGTGGGTGCAGAGCAGGATGTCCGGGGTGCCGGTGCCGAGACGCAGCGGCCCGTCGCCCTCGGCCGGTTCGATGCGGGAGAGCCGGAACTCGTCGATCGGCGTACGGTACGTCCCCTCCGCACCGTCGCCGCCGACGGTCTCGGGGCGGAGTACGCCCGGCGCGGTCGGCTCGAAGCGGACCACGCGCAGGAGTTCGGGAACGTCCACGTGCTTCGGGGTGAGGCCGCAGCGCAGGACGTTGTCGGAGTTGGCCATGATCTCGACGCCGAGGCCGTCGAGGTAGGCGTGCGGTACGCCGGCCCCGAGGAAGAGCGCCTCGCCCGGCTGCAGCCGTACGTGGTTGAGCAGCATGGCGGCGATCACGCCCGGATCCCCGGGGTAGTGCCGTGCGAGGAAGGTGTAGGCGGCGTAGTCGTCCTGCCACGGTCCGTCGTGCCCGGCGAGCCGTTCGGCGGCCTTCGCGGCGCGCGCCACGGTCTCGGCCATGGCGTCCCGCTCCGCGGTGAGCACGGCGGTGAGCACCTCGCGCAGGGCGTCGCCTTCCGGTTCCGCGCGCAGGATGTCGACGTACGGCTCGAGGGAGTCCACCTCCAGGCTCGCGAGCAGATCGGCGGCCTCGGCCGGGGGACGGAAGCCGCAGACCCCCTCGAACGGCGTGAGCGCGCAGATCAGTTCGGGCTTGTGGTTGGCGTCCTTGTAGTTGCGGTGCGGCGCCTCGATCGGGACCCCGCGGTCCTCCTCGTCGGCGAACCCCGCCTTCGCCTGCGGCAGGTCGGGGTGGACCTGGAGGGACAGCGGCGAACCCGCGGCGAGGATCTTCAGCAGGAACGGCAGCCGCGGACCGAAGCGGTCGGCCGCGACCTTGCCCAGCTCGCCCTCGGGGTCGGCGTCGATCAGCTCGGAGAGCGCGACCGGGCCGGAGCCGCGGTCGACGCGGGAGGAGTCGCCGGGGTGTGCGCCCATCCACAGCTCGGCCTGCGGCTCACCGGTCGGCTCGGTGCCGAGGAGCTGCGGGATGGCGGTGGTGGAGCCCCAGGCGTAGGGGCGCACGGTGTTGGTGAGGCGGTCCATGCGGCTGATCCTGACTGTGCGGACGAGGGGTGAGCCGGTGCTCGCGGCGGCTGTGACCGCGCTACGAGCGCTGACCGCTCATGTTCTCTCTCCGGAAGCGAGCGCCAGGTAAACAGCGGCGAAATCCGAGACGGCGAGCAGTTCCGCCAGTACCTCCACGGAGTGGCCGCCGAGGGACGGTTCGACCTCGCTGACGGGGGTGTCGTGGCTCAGGGCCAGTTCGCGGGCGGCGGGGACCGGTGAGTGGGAGGGGGGTGTGCTCTGTTCGCGGAGCAGCACCACGCGCGCGTGCAGTGCCTGCGGGTCCTCCACGCGGTCGCGGAAGAAGTCGTCCGGATCGGCGCCGGCGGCGAAGGCGCCGGAGAGCAGGGTGCCGTGCGCCGTCAGCGCCTCGGGCAGCGCGGCGGCGAGCGCGGGGCGGCCGGCGACGGAGGTCAGCACCCGGGCGAAGTGCTGCCCGGCGGCCCCGGCGACGAGGCCGTCGCTCCACAGCAGCGGAAGGGCGTCCGCGAGCTCGGCGGCCAGTGTCTTGGCCGGGTTGCCGTAGGTGGCGATGGCGGGTCCGCACCGTTCGGCGACCCGGTCCAGCCGGTCGGCGACCGCCTGGACGACGGGCGGCGGGACGGAGAAGAGGCCGATCCGGTCGGCCAGCACCAGCAGCGGGGTCAGCAGCGCCCAGAGGGTGCCGGGGAGCTCGGCGGTGGGGGCGGGCCGCAGCCGGGGCGTCGGCAGCGGCTGGTCCTCGGGGACCTCCTCGTACGGCGACGCGGGTGCGAGGGGCACCACCAGCCCGTGCCGGCCGCCCGCGTCCTCGGTGAGCGGCGAGTTCGGCGGGGTGATCGTCACGATCGAGCAGCCCCGCCGGTAGGCCTGCTCGATGAGTGCGGAGAGGCCGGGTTCCGTGCCGTCGGTGGTGACCACGAGCAGCAGGTCCATCGGACCGACCCAGCCGGGCAGGGTCCACAGCAGGGCTCCGGGGTCGGCCAGCGCGCCGTACGGCCGGATGTGGCTGACCGGAACGTTGCCGCCGTCGAGCGCGGTGAGCAGTTCGGCGATGCAGCCGGTGGTGGGGCCGGGGCCGGCCACGAGCAGCGCCCGCGGCCGACCGTCCGGTTTGAGGTTCGCCAGCCCGGCCTCGACGGCCGCGCGGGCGGCGGTGCGGACCCGGGCGCCCGACTCGGCCGCGCCGCGCAGGAGACCGAGGGTGTCGGCCCGGGCCAGGGATTCGGCCGTGTCGAGCAGTGACTCGTCGAGCATCGTGTACGGAGCCTCCGATCACCGGTGGGCTGTCATGGCCGGGCCCGGTCCCGCGCTCAGGCCGGGCGGCGGGCCTCGTCGACCAGCAGGACGGGGATGCCGTCGCGCACCGGGTAGGCCAGGCCGCAGCCGGCTCCGGTGCACACCAGCTCGCCGGCGTCGGTCCCGGTGTCCGCGGCGGAGGTGTCGTCGCGGAGCGGAGCGTGGCACGCCGGGCAGGCGAGGATCTCCAGGAGACCGGCTTCGAGCGGCATGGGCTGTCCCTTCGGATGGGCCTTCCTCCCCCGGGAAGGAAGGTGGTTCGGCCCGGCCAGGGTACCGCCGGGCCGCCCCGGAGCGCGGCCCCGTCGGCCGGTCGGGCCGGTCGGCCGGTCGGGCCGGTCGGCCGGTCGGGCCGGTCGGCCGCGCGGGTCGGCCGGCCGCGCGGGTCGGCCGGGCGGTACCGGCCGACCGGGCCGCGTGGACGCGTCGGGTCCTCGTGGCCGTGGGCGCCCCACTGCCCGGGACGCAACGGGCGTCGGCCCGCTGTGGGACGGGAGCACGGGCCCGGACCGGAGCACGGCCTGCACGGGAGCACGGACCTGCACGGGGGCACCGGCCCGCACGAGGGCACCGGCCCGGACAGGACGCGTCGGGCCCCACGGCCGGGCCGGGGCGCGGCGGCCGGTCAGGCGCGGACGATGGCGAGGACCTCGTCGCGGATCCGGTCGGCGGTCTCCGTGTCGCGGGCCTCGACATTGAGCCGGAGCAGCGGTTCGGTGTTGGAGGCCCGGAGGTTGAACCACCAGTCCGGCGTGGTGACCGTCAGCCCGTCGAGCTCGTCGAGCACGGCCCCCTCCCGGCCCTCGAACGCCGTCTTGACGGCCGCCGCGCGCCCCGCCTGGTCGGCGACGGTGCTGTTGATCTCTCCGGAGGCGGCGTAGCGGTCGTACTGCTCCACCAGCGCGGACAGCGGGCCGGACTGGCCGCCGAGCGCGGCGAGCACGTGCAGAGCGGCCAGCATGCCGGTGTCGGCGTTCCAGAAGTCGCGGAAGTAGTAGTGGGCTGAGTGCTCGCCGCCGAAGATCGCGCCGGTGCGGGCCATCTCCTCCTTGATGAAGGAGTGCCCCACCCGGGTCCGGACGGGCGTGCCGCCCTCCTCCTTGACGACCTCGGGGACGGACCAGGAGGTGATCAGGTTGTGGATCACCGTGCCGCCGCCGTGCTTGGCCAGCTCCCGGGCGGCGACCAGGGCGGTGATCGCGGAGGGGCTGACGGGGTCGCCGTTCTGGTCGACGACGAAGCAGCGGTCGGCGTCGCCGTCGAAGGCGAGGCCGATGTCGGCGCCGGTCTCCCGGACCTTGTCCTGGAGGTCGACGATGTTCTTCGGGTCGAGCGGGTTGGCCTCGTGGTTCGGGAAGGTCCCGTCCAGCTCGAAGTACATCGGGACGACCTCGATGGGCAGGCCGGCGAGGACGGTGGGCACCGTGTGGCCGCCCATGCCGTTGCCCGCGTCCACCACGGCCTTCAGCGGGCGGATCGCGGTGAGGTCCACGAGCGAACGCAGGTGGGCGGCGTAGTCCTCGAGGACGTCCCGCTGAGTGATCTCACCGGGCGACGGGGCGGCGGCCGGGGGCGCGGAGTCCGCCCACTCCTCGACGAGGGCGCGGATCTCGGAGAGCCCGCTGTCCTGGCCGACCGGGGCGGCGCCGGCCCGGCACATCTTGATCCCGTTGTACTGGGCCGGGTTGTGGCTGGCGGTGAACATCGCACCGGGCATGCCGAGTTGGCCACTGGCGAAGTACAACTGATCGGTGGAGCAGAGGCCGATCTCGGTCACGTCCACGCCGCGGGCCGCGGCGCCGCGCGCGAACGCCCGCGACAGGCCGGGCGAGGAGGGCCGCATGTCATGGCCGACGACGATCGCGTCCGCGCCGGTCACCTGGGCGAAGGCGGCGCCGAAGAGTTCGGCGAGCGGCTCGTCCCACTGGTCGGGGACCACACCGCGCACGTCGTAGGCCTTCACGATCTGCGACAAGTCGGGCACCTTGTACGCCTCCTGGAGTCGGTCCTGCCCCTGCTGGCGACCTCGTGACAGCACAGTACCCGGACGAGGTGACAAGTCGGGCAGGACGGAACCACCGACCCGAGGAGGAGCGGGGCGGGGACGGGGAACGGAGCGGGGCGCAGGCCCCGTCATGCTTCGGGACTGCTGCGCCGCGGGCTCCGGGGCCGCCGCGCCGCGGCGGGGGCACCCGGCCCGGGTGGGCACGGGTTCAGGAGGGGGCGTGGGCCCCCGAGCGGAGATCCGCCGGGGCACCCGCGGGCGTCAGGAGTCCGGCGACCGCAGGACGCGGAGGTGGCCCCGCCGGGCGACCTCCATGGGCTCCGTCCCCCTGCCGCCACCGCCTCCCGCCGCGCGCTCCTGCGGGCGGGCGGCCTCGCGCACGGCGTTGGCCAGCGCTTCGAGGTCGTCACTGCTGGGGCGGGCGGGACCGGTGTCGACGGCGAGCCGGACGACTTCCCAGCCACGGGGGGCGGTCAGCCGCTCGGAGTGCTCGGCGCAGAGGTCGTAGCAGTGCGGCTCGGCGTAGGTGGCGAGCGGCCCGAGGACCGCGGTCGAGTCCGCGTAGACGTACGTCAGCGTCGCGACGGCGGGGCGGCCGCACGCGGTGCGCGAACAGCGACGTACAGGGCTCACGACGTTGGACGGTACCGCACTCTTGAGCGGGCCGCGACGACTCTCCCCGAGCTCACCCCGCCGTGTCGTTCCCGCCGACACGCGGGGCCTGACCTGCGGACACCCATTCTGACCTGCGCGGAGGGCCGGGGTGCGGCAGGCCGGTGACGACGATCACCGTCACCACTGGGGCCAAATAGTGGCATTCATCTCGCGATCACCGATGGCAGGAGTGTGCTGAAACGGGCGCAACCATGGCTGGAACACTCATGTACCGACATGCCGTGCGGCGGATCCGTCAGCGCGTGCCGGGTGCGACGGGACGGCTACCCTCGGATGTGATGGACAACCCCGTACCTCCCCGCCCGTCCGAGCCGCGACCACGACGCCGTGACCGCCACGGCCGCGGCATGCGCGGGCCGATCGCACCCCCTCAGGTGCCGCTGTCGGTCAGCCGGGCCGACACCTTCGTCGACCTGGTGCACGACTCCGTGGACCGGCTGGAGCGGCGGTGGCCCCAGCTGTCCGACGTCGAGTTCCTCGTCCGCGAGGTGCCCCCGCCGGGCGGTGCCGAGCCCCCGGGGACGGGCACCTGGGACGACGGGACGGTGCCGCTGGGCCGGATGGTCGCCGCGCAGGGGGACCGCCCGGCGCGGATCGTGATCTACCGCCGTCCGGTCGAGATCCGCACCAAGGGGCGGGACGACCGCGCCCTCCTGGTCCACGAGGTCGTGGTCGAACAGGTCGCCGAACTGCTGGGGCTGGCACCGGAGTCCGTGGATCCGCGGTACGGGCAGGACTGAGCCGCGACGGCCGGCCCCCGGCCTCCGCGGACCGAGAGGTGACGGCCGCCTCCGGCGGGAGCCGCTCAGTCGGCCGGCCGGTCCGTCAGTCGGTCACTCGGTCAGCAGCGACAGGTCCTGCTCCGCCTCCGGGACGACGACCGTGCCCCGGTCGTCCGGCAGGGTCTGCACGGTGAACATCGGGACACCGCCCTCCCGGAGTTCGAGCGAACGCGAGGCGTGCACGGGCCCCCCGGACTCCCGGACCACGGTGACCGCGTAACTGCCCTTGGCCCCGGACGGCACCGGCGGCCGGACCGCGAGCGTCGTACCGCCCTTGACCGTGTAGGACTTGGCCGTGGCGCTGCCGCCGCCGCTCCCGGCCGAGGCGATCACCTTCACCCGCCCCGTGACGCCCGGCGCCACGAGCGACAGGGAGGTGCCCTTGGCCCGGTTGTCGGCGGCGGTGGCCCGCTCCTCGACCGGTCCGGTCGCCGGGATGAACGCCGTCTCCTGCTTGCCGCCCTTGCCGCGGGTGACCCGCAGGGCGGCGACGAACGGAGCCGCGTCGTCCTTCTCTGCCGGGGTGAGGACCAGGGAGCCCGGCTCGCCCTTGGTGACGTCGGCGAGGTCCACCGCCGCGGTCATGCCGCTCTTCACGTGCAGCGTTTCGTGGCCGGCGGGGGTGATCGGGCCGGACGGGCCGGCGAGCCGCACCTTGACGTCGGCGTCGTCCTCGCTGGTGGCCATCGCGACCAGCTGCACGGAGGTGGCGTCCGCGGGGATGCCCGGGAGCACGGCGCTGCCGGACGGGTCGGCGGCGGCCTGCAGCCAGTCGCCGCCGCGCTTGTCGTCCTCGGCCTGCACGGCGGCGCCCGCCCGTCCCGCGCGGGCCAGGACGCGCAGCGTGGCGTCGGCCGTCGGCTCCTGGGTGAGGGTGGAGAGCAGGACGGGGACGGTGGACCGGGCCGGGATCGTGATCCCCTCCCCGGCGGTGGACTTCAGCTTCCCGTTCCGTCCGTACATCTCCAGGTCCACGACGGCCGCGGAGCTGTCCGGATTGGTGAGGTGGACGTAGTCCTGCCGGTCCTTGGCCGTGCTGACCCCGGGGAACCAGAACTCGGTGTCCGGCGCCGTGCACCTCGCGCCGAGCACGGCGCGGGCCTCGCCCGCGCTGATCACCGTGGTCTGCTGGGTGGCCCAGCCGGGCGCGAGAGTGCCGTCCGCGGTGCCGATCAGGGCCGGGGCCTCGGCGTCGGAGGTCTCCGCGGTGACGGGGGTGCCCGGTTGCTTCAGCGTCACCACCGGCCTGTCCGGGCGCCGGGCGTCCTTGCCCCTGCCTTCCGGCTTCTTCTCGGCGCCCTCCACGGCCCGTTCCGCGGGGAGGAGTTCGGCACGGTTCCGCTGTCCGGCCGTGCGGGCGTCCTTCCCCTTCGGCGTGAACGAGGTGTACGTGGTCTCGGCGAGGTCCGAGGAGGTGGGCGCCGGGCAGAGCAGCGTGGAGCGTTCGACGGGCAGCCGGGCCGCCGTCGCCGCGGTGCCGCCCGACGACGCGTCCGGGACGGTGAGCGCGGCGAACCCGGTCACGGCGGCGAGCGCGGTCGCGGTGCCGATCAGGGACAGGGTGGTGCGGTTCACTGGTGCTCGCTCCCGTCGCGGCGGGGGCCGGGCTCGGTGCCGTCCCCGTGGATCGTCTCGCCGTCCGGAGGGTAGGTGCCGTCGGCGTAGGGCTGCTGCGCGCCGTAGCCGTACGGGTCGGCGTACTGGCCGCCGTACTGCCCCGGGTCGTACGGTCCGGGCGCGTACTGCCCCTCGGCGTACCGGGTGTCGTACATACCTCCGGGATACGTCCCGTCCCCGTAGCCGCCCGCCGGATAGGCGTCGGCCGGATAGGCGTCGGCCGGGTACTGCTCACCGGGGTGCACGGCCTGGTAGGGATCGGCGCCCTGGCCCGCGGCGGGCTGCTGCCCGTCCCACTCGCCGTACGCGGGCTGGTGCGGCACGGTGCCGTAGGGCTGTGCGGGGCCGGCGCCGGGATCCTGCGGGCCGGGCGGCATCGCCTCGGCGGGCACCGGACCCATCGGGTCGGCGAACTCCGGCCCGGGACCCGCGCTTCCGGCACCCGCGTAGTCCGCCCCGGGGCCCGCGCTTGCGGCACCGGCGTACGGCGCCTGCTCCGGCTCGGCGGGCGGCCCGGCAGGGGCACCGGGGCCCTGCTCGCCGCCCCGCGCGGCCTGTTCCGCCTCCGCGGCGGCCCGCAGCCGGCGGGCCCGGCGGCCCTCCCCGGCGACGGCCTCGGCGGGCACGGTCTCGGCCACCTGGTCCGGAAGGTCGTCGTCGACGTCCCGGCGGCGACCCGGCAGGGCCAGCACCAGCAGCACCACAGCCAGCAGCCCCTGGGCCCAGACCCAGGCGGTGCGGGTCAGCGGCGTCTCGTAGGTGAGGTCCAGCCGGCCGCCGTTCGCGGGCAGTTCGAAGCCCTGGGCCCAGCCGTCGACGGTCTTCCGCGTCAGCGGCTTGCCGTCGAGCGTGGCCTGCCAGCCGGCGTCGGCCTTGTCGGCGATCCGCAGGACCCGGCCGTTCCCGCCCGCGGGGACGGTGGTGTGCGCCTCGACCGGCCCGGCGGCCACCGGGACCGCGGCGGCATCGCCCTGTCCGCCGGAGCCTGCGGCGGGCACGATGGCGGCCCGCGCGACCCGCTGGTCCACGCGCCACAGCGCGCTGCCGTCCTCCTGGCTGAGCCGGGTCAGCCCGGGCGTCGCGTCCAGCACCCGGCTCATCTCCCGCGGGGCGCCGTCCCGGACGAGCACATAGCGCACGGCGTACCCGCCGAGCTGGCTGGTCTGGTCGGCGCCGGATCCCGCCACGAGGTTGGCGACGATCCGGTCCAGCCGGGCGTCACCGCCGCTCGTGGCGGCGAGGTCGGCGTCCCCGAGCCGGGCACCGGAGCCGCGCACCAGGGTGTAGCCGACCCGGGCCTCCTGGTCCCCGCCGATGACGAGGGTGCGCGCCTGGTCCCGGGTCCCGCTCTCCTCGGCGACGAACGCGGGCACCTGGACCGGCTCCCGCCGCTCGACCGGGCCGGCCGCGCCGCTGACCATCCAGCCGACGGCGGCCACCAGGGGCGCCACCGCGGCGGCGGCGGCGATCAGACCCGCGACCGGCTGCCGCCAGCCGAAGTTCCGGGCCGCGACCCGCTCGCGCGCGCCCTCGGCACCGGCCACGGCGGCCGCGAGCAGCGCGAGACCGTAGACGAGGGTGGCCGGACCGGCCCAGGCGGAGCCGTTGGACAGCGCCGCGAACAGCAGACCGGTCAGCGCGGCGGCCCAGGCCGCCAGGACCGTCGTCCGCCGGTCCTCCCGCAGCAGGGCACCGAGCGCGGCCAGCACCGCACCGATGAGCAGCACGCCGCCCGCCGCCTTGGGGCCGCCCGGGCTGAGCGTCAGCAGGTCGAGGGCGGAGGCGGAGCCGGTGCCGTAGTCCAGGCCCACCTCGTGGAGGAAGGCCGACGGACGGGTCAGCAGCGACAGCGACCAGGGGGCGAGGACCACCAGCGGGGTCGCCAGCGCGGCGCCGAACCGCAGTCCGTACGCGGGCAGCTGGTCCCGGTGGCCGTCGAGCGCCCGCAGCACGAGGACGCCGAAGCCCAGGACGAGGGCGACCGGCCAGACCACGGGAGTGAACGCGGTGGCGATGCTCAGCAGCAGCGCGTACGCCCACACGGCCCGCCAGCCGGGGCGCGCGCCGCCCTGCGCGGTCAGCCGCAGCCCGGCCGCGGCCACCCCCGCGCGGGCCAGCAGCGGCAGCAGCACGGCGAGGACCGCGGTGCCCAGACGACCGGCGGCGAGCGCGCCGGTCGCGGCCGGCAGGAAGGCGTAGGCGACGCTCCCCCAGGCCCGCAGCAGCCGGGACTCGACCAGCGGCCGGGAGACGAAATAGGCGGTGAGCCCGGCGAGCGGCACCGAGCAGACGAGCAGCAGGGTGAGGGCGAGGCCGGTGCTGCCGAACAGCAGGGACGCGAACGCGGCCACGACCGCCAGATAGGGCGGCGCCGATCCGGTGCCGCCGACCCCCACCGGGTGCCAGCCCGCGGCGTACCGCTCCCACAGCTCGGAGGCGCCGTCGGGGGCGGGCAGCAGCGCGCCGCCGAACAGCGCACCGGTGCCCAGCAGTCCACGGCAGGCGATCAGCGAGACCAGCAGCAGCACGAGGAAGAGGACGGGGCCCGGCTTGCGGCCGATCCGCTTCAGCCGGGCGAACTGCTCGACCTGCAGGAACTCCGCGTCGTCACCCCCGGGCCCGGACTCGACTGCCCCGTGCCGCCCGCCGGACGCCAGCTCGGGTTCCGAGCGTCCGCTGAAGTTGCCGGCCACCTGTTCCACGGTGGCCCGTACGGTCGCGCCGGGCGGCGGGAAGAGCTGCCGGAGCTCGCCGGCCTCCAACGCCTGCTTCCCGCGCCGTTTGCGCGCGTCGAGGACCCTGCCGGGGCGCAGCAGCACCCCGAGGAGTCCGGTGACTTCGTCCAGCGCCTGGCCGGGCACCTTCCCCACCAGATAGGCGAGGGTGCGCACCAGGGTGCCGAACACCAGCCGGAGCAGCACATACGGCAGGACCGCGCCTCGGCTGTTGACGAGCATCGTGTAGACGGCGCCCGCCTTGTCGACCCGGTGCGGGTTGGCGACGGACCGGCCGACGCAGTCGATGGGGCGCCGCTCGCGGGCGGACGCCTCGGCGTGCCGCATGACGGCGTCCGGGGCGATGAGCACGCCGTGCCCGGCGGCCTGCGCGCGCCAGCACAGGTCGACGTCGTCGCGCATCAGCGGCAGCCGCCGGTCGAAGCCGCCGAGCTCCTCCCACACGTCACGGCGGATCAGCATGCCCGCGCTGGAGACGGAGAGGACGGGCTTGACCTGGTCGTGCTGCCCCTGGTCCTGCTCCCGCCGCTCCAGACCGGTCCAGCGGCGCCCGCTGTTGGCGATGCTGACGCCGACCTCCAGCAGCTGCCGCCGGTCGTACCAGCTGCGCAGCTTGGGTCCGATGACGGCCGTGGACGGGCTGGCGTCGGCGACCCGCAGCAGCTCCGCCAGGGCGCCCGGCTCGGGGGCGCAGTCGTCGTGCAGCAGCCACAGCCACTGGACGGGCTCGCCGTGCGGCAGCTCCGGCATGTCGTACGCGTCGTCGCGCCAGGTGCGGTTGACGGGGTCCCAGCCGCTCGGCCGCTTCAGATACGGCAGGTCGTCCGGGGTGAGGACGGCCGCGGTCCGGACCGCTTCGTCGACGGCGGTGCCGAAGCCGCTGCGGCGGGCGAGGTGCAGCACCCGCTCGTCGCCGAGGGCATCGGCGAGGAGGGCCGCGGAGTTGTCGGCGCTGCCGGTGTCGGCGGCGATCACGTTCTGGACCGGGCGCTCCTGGCCCGCCAGGCCCGAGAGCACCTGTGGCAGCCAGCGGGCGCCGTCGTGGGCGACGAGCACGGCGGTGACGACATGCCGCGGGAACTCAGGAGTGGCGGCCTCGTGGTGGGCCGCCGAGTGACTGTGCACGGACATCGAGGTACGGGCCCCGGTTCGCTGGACTGCGGTGGACGCACGCCCGCGGGGGCGTTGGTGCGTCTCGGACGGCCCCCAACACTAACGGCTCGCGGCCACCCCGGAACCGGCCGTGTGCGCCGGGGCGGGCGGGACGGCCGTACCGGCCCGCGCGCGGGGGCGCGGCAGGTCGGGGTCCGGTCGCGGGCCGGTGCGCGTCCGGTCGCGGGGCCGGTGTGCGGGTGCGGTGTGCGGGTGACGCCGGCGGGCGCGGCGCGCGGGTGACGCCGGCGGGCGCGGCGCGCGGGTGACGCCGGCGGGCGCGGCGCATGCGCCGGCTCCGTCGAACAGCGGGCCGCCGGGGGGACGCGTGCGCGGGTGGGGGACGCGTGCGCCGGTGGGGGACGGGAGGCGCGTGGAACGGCGGGAGGCGGGTGGACCTGCGGGAGCGGGAGAGGGGACCGGCGGGAGAGCGGCGACGGCCGGTGCGCCGGCGCCGGGAGGCGGCTGTCCCGGATGCCGGCCCGTACCGGGCGGGGTGGCGGATCAGGGGGCCGGGCGCACCGGCGAACGCGAGAAGAGACGTCGGGCACAAATGGCGTCCGGCGGGAAACCGGGCCGAAATCCCGGCGAATGCCTACGGCTCGGCGAATGCCTCCGGCAAATCCACGCGACCATCCGGATGGGTGGTCCGGAAGTGCCGTTCGCGGGTGAGGGTGCCCCTTTGTCCCGCACTCCTCCACCCCACACCACGATCCGAGGGATCCGAGGCGTCCGTAGTCCCGCAACGGTGACCGGAAGGGACCCCAGGGCCTTGGCCCGATAGCCCCGCAGTACGCAACCGGAACGCCGGGGCCGGACTTCGGGCCGGACTTCGGGCCGGACTTCGGGCCGAAACTCGCGGACACCGGGCGCCGCGACGGCGGAAGGCCCGCTCGGGAAAGGCGGCGGGAATGGGCGCGGCCCACGCCCGTTCGGAAAGACCGTCAGACAGCGGCCTTTTTCAGACGCCGGCGCTCCCGCTCGGACAGGCCGCCCCAGATACCGAACCGCTCGTCGTTGGCCAGGGCGTACTCGAGGCACTCGGAGCGCACCTCGCAGGCGAGACAGACCTTCTTGGCCTCGCGGGTCGACCCGCCCTTTTCCGGGAAGAACGACTCGGGGTCGGTCTGGGCGCACAGTGCGCGCTCCTGCCACCCGAGCTCCTCGTCCGCCTCCTCGACCAGCAGTTGCTGGAACAGCTCGGTCATGTGCGCCCCTCGTTTGTCTTTTTTTGCGTCCCCGTGATGCTGCCGTTACCGGTCACGGCTGAACGACACGAGTGAAATTACAAGTGTGTGGCTCCGGGCCAGTCAAGCCGAGATCTGCTATTGAGCCCCTTATTCACTCTGCGGAACCAAAGCCGTGCGGAAAGTGTTCAAATCGCCATAAACCACTATCGGCCCTTGCTCCATCGCCACTCCCCTTCTCCTTGCAGAGGAGGACGAGAACGCGACTCGTTTCGTTGCGATCCGATCACGGAAGCGGAGCGGATCACAGTGCGGTGACGAGAAGGTAACGGCGCCCAGAGGCGTGACTGATGCCCCGTGTGTCCCGGCAGTTGAGCGCACAAACCTTTCTCCGGAGACAGCAACCGGATGAGGTGAACGATGACCGGCGAAACGGGCGTCAAGTTGACATCCGGTGGGCGAACCGCTCTCCTTGGGGCATGCCAGTGACGCACGCTCCCCTTGCTCTGGGCACGGGAGACCGCTTCCGGACCCGCCCCCGCGGGTTCCGTTGCGCTGTGCAGACTCACTGTCGCTGTTCCAGCTGTTGATGCCCCCGCGCTCCAGCCATCTGTGCCCAAGAACTTCTCCCGAGGAACCTTCCGCACATGAACAGCGACGTTTCGATCGCCGGTGACCCGCTCGCCATCCCCCACCTGCTGCCGCCCGTACCCGCGCACCCCTCCACCGTCGCGGAGTTCGCCGGCCTCGCCCGCTCCGTCGCGGAGGACCGCGCGAGCTGGGAGCACCTCGTCCGGTACGACGCCACCAGCCGCTGGTACCACCGGCTGCGCACCGGCCCCGGCTACGAGGTGTGGCTGCTCAGCTGGGTGCCCGGCCAGGGCAGCGGACTGCACGACCACGGCAGCTCCTCCGGTGTGCTGACCGTCCTGGAGGGCGAGTTGACCGAGCAGTCCGGGCAGGCCCGGCGGACACTCGGCGCGGGCGCCCAGCGGGTCTTCGCGCCCGGCTACGTCCACGAGGTCACCAACGACGCGCTCACCCCGGCCGTCAGCCTGCACGTGTACTTCCCGGGCCTGACCGAGATGACCATGCACAGCGGTCAGTGCTCGGCCCGGGCGGACGAGGCCGTCACCGTCTGACGGCGGGGCGGGGCCGTGCGCTCGGCGGTGCGATCGGCGGTGCGGCGGGGTGTGCGGCCGTCGGTGATCAGGACCGTCGCCCATGACCGTCCTCACGGGAGCGGTCTCCGGCTGACACCCCCACCGTCACCACCCACAAGCGACCAGCCTTCGGCTGACAGCCCCACCCGTCACCCGCCACCACCCTCAGTGGACCAGCCTTCGGCTGACAGCCCCACCCGTCACCCGCCACCACCCTCAGTGGACCAGCCTTCGGCTGACAGACTGTCTGTATGCGCATTGTGGTTCTGGCCGGCGGCATTGGCGGCGCCCGTTTTCTCCGTGGTCTGAAGTCGGCTGCCCCCGACGCGGACATCACCGTCATCGGCAACACCGGTGACGACATCCATCTCTTCGGGCTCAAGGTCTGCCCGGACCTCGACACCGTGATGTACACGCTCGGCGGTGGCATCCACGAGGAACAGGGCTGGGGGCGGGCGGACGAGTCGTTCGCCGTGAAGGAGGAGTTGGCGGCCTACGGCGTGGGCCCCGAGTGGTTCGGGCTCGGCGACCGGGACTTCGCCACCCATATCGTCCGTACGCAGATGATCGGCGCGGGCTATCCGCTCAGCGCCGTCACCGAGGCGCTGTGCGCACGCTGGCAGCCCGGCGTCCGGCTGCTGCCGATGTCCGACGACCGGATCGAGACCCACGTCCTCATCGACACGGCGGACCTCGGTGACACCGCCGGGGGTGCGGGCGAGGGCCGGAAGGCCGTGCACTTCCAGGAGTACTGGGTGCGGCTGCGGGCCTCCGTCCCGGCCCACGCGGTGGTGCCGGTCGGCGCCGAGCAGGCCAAGCCCGCGCCCGGCGTGCTCGAAGCCATCGGCGAGGCGGACGTGGTGCTCTTCCCGCCGTCCAACCCCGTCGTCAGCATCGGCACCATCCTGGCCGTGCCCGGCGTGCGGGAGGCCATCGCCGAGGCAGGGGTGCCGGTCGTCGGGCTCTCCCCGATCGTCGGCGACGCACCCGTGCGGGGCATGGCGGACAAGGTGCTCGCCGCGGTCGGTGTGGAGTCGACCGCCGCCGCCGTCGCCCGGCACTACGGATCCGGGCTGCTGGACGGCTGGCTCGTCGACACCGTCGACGCCGCCTCCGTGGACGAGGTGGAGGCGGCGGGCATCCGCTGCCGGGCCGTCCCGCTGATCATGAGCGACACCGAGGCGACGGCCCGGATGGCGAGCGAGGCACTGGCACTGGCCACGGAGGTCCGGCCGTGAGCGCCCGCCGGGAGGCGCCGTCGTACACGGTGTGGGCGCTGCCGGGCGTTCCCGAGGTGCAGTCCGGGGACGACCTCGCCAAGCTCATCGCGGACGCGGCCACCGCACCGGGGCTGCCGGGCCTGGGCCACGGCGATGTGCTGCTGGTGACCTCGAAGATCGTCAGCAAGGCCGAGGGCCGCGTGATGGAGGCGGCGGACCGCGAGGCGGCGATCGACGCCGAGGCGGTACGGGTCGTCGCCCGGCGCGGGCCGACCCGGATCGTCGAGACCCGGCACGGCTTCGTCATGGCCGCGGCCGGGGTCGACGCCTCCAACACCCCGGCCGGCACCGTGCTGTTGCTGCCCGAGGACCCGGACGCCTCGGCCCGGCGGATCCGCGCGGGGCTGCGCGACGCGCTCGGTGTCGACATCGGCGTGGTGGTGACGGACACGTTCGGCCGCCCCTGGCGCAACGGGCTGACCGATGTGGCGATCGGCGCCGCCGGGGTACGGGTCCTCGACGACCTGCGGGGCGGCACCGACGCGTACGGCAATCCGCTCGCGGCGACCGTCGTGGCCACCGCCGATGAACTGGCCGCCGCGGGGGATCTGGTGAAGGGGAAGGCCGACGGGCTGCCCGTTGCCGTGGTGCGCGGGCTGCCGCATGTCGTCGAGGACGGGGACGGGGTCGGGGACGAAGTCCGGGGCGAGGAGGGCCGGGTCGGGGGCGACGCGGGTGCGGGCCGGGATGCGGGTTCGGGGTCGGGGTCGGGTTCGGGTTCGGGGTCGGGGTCGGGTTCGGGTTCGGGTTCGGGTTCGGGTTCGGGTTCGGGCCAGGGTGACGCGGGGGCGCGGGTTCTGGTGCGCAGCGCCGTCGACGACATGTTCCGGCTCGGGACGTCCGAGGCCGTACGGGAGGCCGTGACCCTGCGGCGCACGGTGCGGGAGTTCACGGACGAACCGGTCGACGGGGCGGCGGTGCGGCGCGCCGTGGCCGCAGCGGTGACGGCGCCCGCCCCGCACCACACGACGCCGTGGCGGTTCGTGCTGCTCGAGTCGGCGGAGGCGCGGGAGCGGCTGCTCGACGCGATGCGGGACGCGTGGGTGGCGGATCTGCGGGGCGACGGCTTCACGGAGGAGAGCATCGCGAAGCGGGTACGGCGCGGGGACGTGCTGCGGCGGGCGCCGTACCTGGTGGTGCCGTGTCTGGTCGCCGACGGGGCGCACGCCTACCCGGACGCGCGGCGGCAGGGCGCCGAACGCGAGATGTTCGTGGTGGCGGCGGGGGCGGCGGTGCAGAACCTGCTGGTCGCACTGGCCGGGGAACGGCTCGGCTCGGCGTGGGTGTCGTCGACGATGTTCTGCCGGGATGTCGTCCGCAAGGTGCTGGGGCTGCCCGGGGACTGGGATCCGATGGGGGCTGTGGCGGTGGGGCATGCGGCGGGGGTGCCGCGGGAGCGGGGGGAGCGGGGGGTGGAGGGGTTCATCGCCGTGCGGTAGCACCTGCCGGTGGGGGTGCGTTGGGGGGGCGTTGGGGGGGGTCCGCCGCGGGCAGGGGGCGGGTTCGGGGTGCCGGTTGTGCCGCCGCTGCTGGGTTGAGGTTGCTGGGCGTGCGGGCGGGTGCCGCTGCTGGGCTCAGGTTGCTGGGCGTGCGGGCGGGTGCCGCTGCTGGGCTCAGGTTGCTGGGCGTGCGGGCGGGTGCCGGGGCCTCCGGAGTGGGGGGTTCCGGAACGTATATTTACGGCCCTGGGGGCCACAAATACACGGAAGCTTCCGGAACCCCCCACCCCTGCGGCCCCGTCACCCTCACGTCCGGTGGGCTCAGGGCAGGTGCCTCGGAACATCCCTGATGGGCCCGTGCGGGAGGGATGAGCCCCCACCCCTGCGGCCCCGTCACCCTCACGTCCGGTGGGCTCAGGGCAGGTGCCTCGGAACATCCCTGATGGGCCCGTGCGGGAGTGATGGGCCCCCACCCCTGCGGGCCCCGGCCCCCTCGCGTCCGGTGGGCTCAGGGAGGTGCCTGTGACGTGCAGTGAGTGGCCTCGTGCGGGAGTGATGGGGGGCGTCCCCGGGCGGTGTGGTGGCTCGTCTCGATGGCTGTGGCCGCCATGTGCGGGGGGACGGAGACCGTCGGCCAACCCTGACGGCCAGTGCGCTTCGGCTCTGTGGGTGGCTTCCTGCGGGTTCGGGTCAGAGGGCTCGGATGTCGTTCGGGGCGAAGCGGGGGGCGCGGCGGGGTGGGGTGTGGCCGGAGAGGAGGATGAGGCGGCATGCGCGGTGGCGCTGGCCCGCGTAGGGGGCCAGGAGTTCCAGCATCGTCGCGTCGTCCGTGCCCCGCCGGCCGGTGAGGGCGTAGCCGACGATCCTCGGTACGTGGAGGTCGCCCACGGTGATCGCGTCGGGCGCGCCGTTGCTGCGCTGCAGGGTCTCCGCGGCCGTCCAGGGGCCGATGCCGGGGATCAGCTGGAGCCGGGCGAGGGCCGCGGGGAGGTCCATGGCCGCCGCCTCCTCCAGGCGGCGGGCCACGCGGGCGGCGCGGACGATCGTGGCCGCGCGTTTGCCGTCGACGCCCGCCCGGTGCCACTCCCAGGACGGGAGCATGGCCCAGCCGTGCGCGTCGGGCATCACCCGGAGGCCGTCGAGCGGGCCGGGGGCCGGTTCGCCGTGCCGTTGGAGGAGCAGTCGCCAGGCGCGGTACGCCTCGTCGCTGGTGACCTTCTGTTCCAGGATCGACGGGATCAGGGATTCGAGGACCAGCCCGGTGCGGGTGAGCCGCAGGCCGGGGGTGCGGCGGTGCATCTCGTGGACGAGGCGGTGGCGCGGGGTGAACGCCGTCGGGTCGTCGTCGGCGCCGAGCAGGGCGGGGAGGCCGTCGAGCAGCCAGTCGGCGCCCGGGCCCCAGGCCTCGGCCTCGATCTCCCCGGCGTGCCGGGTGAAGCGGAGGGTGCCGGGGCCCGCCGGGGTACGGCCGGTGCGCCAGACCGAGCCGTCCGGGGTGACCCGGAAGGCGGGGTCGCCGGGGCCGCGGCGCAGCGGGCCGACGGTCAGGCCGGGATCGAGCGGGCCCGCCGGGCGCCAGCGGCGGGTGGCGGCCGACTCGTGCCGGGGTGTGGGCACCCGCAGCCGGCCGCCGCGGACGGTGGTGCGGGTCAGCCGGTCCTCAGGGGTCACCCTCCGAGGGTAGGCGGCGTCACTGGTCGGAGGAGAAGCGGACCGCTCCTGCCGGGATCTCCGCCTCGCACCAGACCCGGATGCCGTCGCGCAGCTCGTTGTCGGCGCCGATCACCGCGCCGTCGCCGATCACCGCGCCGTCCAGGACGGTCCGCGCGCCGATGCGGGCGCCCGCGCCGATCAGGGAGTTCTGGATCTGTGCGCCCGCGTCCACGACCGCGCCCTCCAGGACGGTGCTGCCGTCGATCCGGGCGCCCTCGCCGACGCGGGCACCGGTGCCGACGACCGTGCCGCCGGTGAGCTTGGCGTCCGCGGCGACCTCGGCCCCTTCGAGGACCAGGCGGTCGCCGCAGCGGCCCGGGACGGCCGGGGAGGGGGCGCGGCCGAGTACGAGGTCGGCGGAGCCCCGGACGAAGGCCTGAGGGGTGCCGAGGTCCAGCCAGTAGGTGGAGTCGACCATGCCCTGGAGGTGGGCTCCGGAGGCGAGCAGGCCGGGGAAGGTCTCCCGCTCGACCGAGACGGGCCGCCCGTCGGGGATGGAGTCGATGACGGAGCGGTTGAAGACGTAGGCGCCCGCGTTGATCTGGTCGGTGACGATCTCCTCGGGCGTCTGCGGCTTCTCCAGGAAGGCGGTGACCCGGCCGTCGGCGTCCGTGGGCACCAGGCCGAACGCCCGCGGGTCCTCGACCCGGGTGAGGTGCAGGGAGACGTCCGCGCCGGAGGTGCGGTGGGTGTCGACCAGGGCGCGGATGTCGAGGCCGGTGAGGATGTCGCCGTTGAAGATGAGCACCGGCTCGTCGGGGCCGGAGTGCAGACGCGAGGCGACGTTGCGGATGGCGCCGCCGGTGCCGAGGGGCTCGTGCTCGGTGACGTACTCCAGGTGCAGTCCGAGGGACGAGCCGTCACCGAAGTACGGCTCGAACACCTCGGCGAGGTAGGACGTGGCGAGCACCACGTGCTCGACCCCGGCCGCCCGGGCGCGGGCCAACTGGTGGGTGAGGAACGGCACACCGGCTGCCGGGACCATGGGCTTCGGCGTGTGCACCGTCAGCGGGCGGAGCCGCGTGCCCTTGCCGCCGACCAGGAGGATCGCTTCTGTCACCTTGTCTTCTCTGCTTCCTGCCAGGGGTCGGCTGACGGGCCCCCACCGGTTGAGGCCGGCGGCCAGTGTAAGCAGACGCCGACCGGCTGACGTGGACTGACGCTCGGCTCAGCCGAAGTGGACCGGGACGTTCCTCACCGCCCCTGAGCTCTGGCGGCGGTGCTGCGGATCGAGCCCAGCTTGCTGTAGAGGCGGGCTCCGGGGCAGTCGGTGGAGAACCCGTCGCGGTGCCCGGAGATGACGTTGAGCGAGACCTTGGTGCCCTTCTTGTACTTGTTGCTGCCGCCGGACACCAGAGTGACCTTGCCGGCCGGGTTCCTGCCGAACAGGCCGAGCTTCCAGGCGGACAGTGCGGCGACGGACCGCACCGCCGCGGCGGGTGGTGTGACGCCCGAGAAGCTCCCGATGACCGCAATGCCCATCGTGTTGGTGTTGAAACCGAGCGTGTGTGCGCCCATCACGGCTCTGGCCACGCCGCCGGCCCGGCCCTCGTAGATCTTTCCGCACTTGTCGATGGCGAAGTTGTAGCCGAAGTCCCGCCAGCCCAGGCTCTTGACGTGGTAGCGGTAGATGCTGCGGAGCACCGACGGCGCCTGCTTGCAGGTGTAGTTGTTGCCGCTGGCCGTGTGGTGCACGAACGCGGCCTTCACGGTCTTGGTGTAGAGGAAGTTCCGCTCGCGCAGCGACTCGTCCGCACCCCAGCCGTGGCGGGTGACGATGCCGGGCCGCGGGCCGATGTGGGCGCGGGTCGCGACGGAGCCGTTGGCGCCGGTGACGGCGTCCGGGTCGTCCTCCGGTGCCGTCTCCTGGGCGAGGGCCGGGATCTCGGTGGCGCCGAGCGGCGCCAGTTCGGCGTTGACCGCGGAGGCCGCCGCCTCTTCGGGGGTCTGCTCCGGCGGTCCGGCGGTCCGGCCGCCCCCAGCGGCGGGGGCGTCGTCCGGTGAGACGAGTTCGATGCGCAGCCCGCCGGGCAGCGCGGTCGGGGTGCCCCGGTCGGAGGCCGGCTCGGGCAGCGCCTGGACCTGCACGCCGTCGGAGTCGCCGACCCAGAGCGGGGCGGTGCTGCCGTGCATCCGGCCGCCGTTCCGCTCGGGCGAATCGAGGTCGGGCTGATCGTCGTTGTGGGTCTGCAGGTCCTGCCAGGAGGACCAGCGGCCGGTGTCCGCGGCGCGGGTGCGGATCCGCACCTGGCCGTGGAAGTCGGCTGCCGGGTCGTCCCAGACGACACCCACCAGGGAGAACGGCCGGACGTCACGCTTCGGGAGGCCCTGCGGGGCGCCGGCGTCCGGGGAGCTGGGCCCGGCGCGGTCGGGGCCGCCCAGCGGACCGAGGGGCAGCGACTGGGTGCTGCCGGGCACATGGGGCTCGGCGGGGGCTGCGGCCGCCGCTCCGGCGGGCGGAGCGAGCGGGAGCGCGAGTGCGGCCGTGCAGGCGACGCCGATGGAAGAAGCAAGGAGTCCACGCATGAACAAAATCGTGGGCATATCCCGACAATCTGTCTATTCGTGATCTGACGGACTGTCTGCCGAACAGGTGAGCCCCGCGGGCCCGTGACCGACTCCTCCCGCTTGCCCGGCCGCGTACCCTTGCGCGGGTGAACGCCACCGATCGCACCCCTGCCGACCTGCTGCGATCCGCGCTCGCCGCGGACCCGGCCCGCCCCCTGGTCACCTTCTACGACGACGCCACCGACGAACGCGTCGAACTGTCCGTGGCCACCTTCGCCAATTGGGTGGCGAAGACCGCCAACCTGCTCCAGGACGACCTCGGGGCCGAGCCGGGCGACCGGGTCGCCCTGCTGCTGCCCGCCCACTGGCAGACGGCCGTCTGGGTACTCGCCTGCTCCTCGACCGGAGTTGTCGCGGACCTGGGCGGCGACCCCGCGGCCGCCGATCTGGTGGTCAGCGGCCCCGACACCCTCGACCGGGCGCGCGCCTGCCGCGGTGAGCGCGTGGCGCTCGCCCTCCGCCCGCTGGGCGGACGCTTCCCCGAGACCCCGGCGGGCTTCGCCGACTACGCGGTGGAGGTGCCCAGCCAGGGCGACCGCTTCGCCCCGTACGCCCCGGTCGACCCGGGCTCCCCCGCGCTGGCCTTCGCGGGCTCCGGCGAACTCACCGGTGCCGGGACGGTCGAGCGGGCGCGGACCGACGCGGCGGCGCACGGCCTGACCCCCGTCTCGCGCCAGCTGTCCGGGCTGCCCTACGACAGCTGGGAGGGCCTGTCGGCCGGGCTGCTGGCCCCGCTGGCGGCCGGCGGTTCCGTCGTCCTCTGCCGGCATCTCGACCGGCTGCCGCAGGAGGCCCTGGAGCAGCGGCGGGAAAGCGAACGGGTCACCACGACGGCGGGCTGAGCACCGGCTCGGACCACCACTCGTCCGGCGCACAGCGGGCCTGGCCTGCCGGGTGCGCCGACCTCCCGGAGTGATGATGGGCGCGAAAGTGCAGCCGTACGCACAACCAAGCGAGGGGCTCGACCGTCTGCTCCTGTGACCGGCGGGCCCGCGCGGAGCGAAGCCGCCTTACTCCGTGAGGGATGGACGCAGACGTGACCGACAGTGCTGGCACGCCCGAGGGGCCCGAGGACCCCTCCGGGCGCGAGCGGGCGGACGGTACGCCCCGGGCCGGGGACCCGGCACCGGGCGGCGCGCCCGCCGGCGGCTCCTCGAAGGCCGGTGCCTCGGACGCGGCTGCCGAGGATGCCCACTCGGAGGATGCGGCGCCGGAGGACGCGGCACCGCAGGCCGTGGCGCCGCAGGACACCGGCCCCTCGGACGGGGACGTCCCGGACGGCACCGCCGCCGCGACGGCCTCCTCGACGGGAGAGCGCTCGCGGGGTGACGGCGCGACGGGTGACGGCCCGGCGGGTGACAGCGCGGCGGGTGACGGATCCGAGTCCGCGCCGCACGGCCGGTGGCGGCCCTGGCTGCGCCGGACGGCCCTGGTGACCTCGGTGGCGGTGCTGGTGGCGGCCGGCGCGAGCTGGATGATCTACCAGAAGCTCGAAGGCAACATCACCACGGACACCGGCACGGCCGAGGAGCTGAAGCGGTACGAGGCCGAGCGCCCGGCGCCGATGGTGCACGACGCCCGGAACGTCCTGCTCATCGGCTCCGACAACCGGGGCGACGGCAACAGCAAGTACGGCCGGGACAACGGCACGCAGCGCTCGGACACCACGATCCTGCTGCACCTGGCCGCGGACCGGAAGAGCGCCACCGGGGTCAGCATCCCGCGGGACCTGATGGTGGACGTGCCCGCCTGCCGGAAGCCGGACGGCAGCCGCACCGGGCCGCAGTTCGCCCAGTTCAACTCGGCGTTCGAGGTGGCGGGCCCGGCCTGCACGATCCGCACCGTGGAGAACCTCACCGGTATCCGGGTCGACCACCACATGATCGTGGACTTCACCGGGTTCAAGCGGATGGTGAACGCGGTGCACGGGGTGGAGGTCTGCCTCAAGGACCCCGTGGACGACCGGGAGGCCCATCTGAAGCTGCCCGCCGGCCGGCAGAAGCTCAACGGCGAGCAGGCACTCGGTTACGTCCGCGCCCGCTACAGCATCGGCAACGGCAGCGACACCGAGCGGATGGACCGGCAGCAGCAGTTCCTCGGCGCCCTGGTGAAGAAGGTGCAGAGCAACGGGGTGCTGCTGAACCCGGCCCGGCTCTACCCGGTGCTGGACGCCGCGACGTCCTCGCTCACCACGGACTCCGGGCTGGACTCGCTGCGGGAGCTGTACGACCTGGCCCGCAGTTTGCGCAAGATCCCGACCGACCGCGTACAGTTCCTCACCGTGCCGCGCCGGGCGTACTCGCTCAACGCGAACCGTGACGAACTGGTCCAGCCGGACGCGGCGCAGCTGTTCAATCTCCTCCGTAACGACCTCCCCGTATCGGTCGCGCCCAAGCGGCGCGAGGCCGGTGCGACCCCCGGCTCCCGGCCCGACAACAGACCGGGAACGATGACCGGTGATCAGCGGACGGCGCGCCCCAGCGCCGAGCCGACCGATCCGGCTCCCACCTACCGCGGAACAACAGCGGCGAACGGTATGTGCGGATGAATTCGAGGGGCGTGGAGACCCCGCGCGAAAGGGATTGGGCAGATTGCCCAGTTGTAGGGGAGTGGAATTTGTCACCGGCGTCGCCCGACGCTGAACTGGGCGGATAGTGTGAGCGACCCGGTGCTGCCCGACCTCTCGTGGGGCAGCCGAGGACGATGGACCGAGCGCCTTGAGGGGGAGGCGCCGCGTGGCACCGACGGAGGATTCAGGCGACCGTGGACGCGCAAGAACGTGGGCGGGCGGGCAATATCGATCCCGCGGACCAGTGGGTGTTCGACCCGGACACCGGTAATTACGAACTGCGACTGGAACCTTCCGCAGAGCAGTCGGCTGCCCCTACTCAGCGCAGAGCGTCCAGAAGGGCCGCCGCCGCGCCGGTCGACGACGACACCCGCCCGCTGCCCACGCAGCGCGGCCGGCGTGCCGCGGGTGCCGCGGGTGCCGGTGCCGGACGCGGTACGCCGCCGCCCGGCAGCAGCCGCCGGAAGCCGAAGGCGAAGCCGTCGGGCAAGAAGCGGGCCATGCACTGGACCGGTGGCGTGATGGCCTTCGTCCTGGTCGCCGGCGGTGCGGGCGCGTACTTCGTGTACGAGCACTTCAACGGCAATCTGAACACGGTCGACGTCGGTGACGCGGGCAGTGGCGACACCATTCCCGACGGGCCGATGAACATCCTCGTCCTCGGCACCGACGTCCGGACCGGCAAGGGCAACGAGGGCTACGGCGACTCGGGCAGTGTCGGCCACGCCGATACCACGATCCTCTTCCATGTGTCGGCGGACCGTTCCAACGCCACGGCGCTGAGCATCCCCCGCGACCTGATCACCGACATCCCCGACTGCCCGACCAAGCAGAAGGACGGGTCGACGAAGGTCGTTCCGGGGACGCCGAAGACCCGGTTCAACACCAGCCTCGGGCAGGAGGGGCGCGACCCCGGCTGCACCATGCGGACGGTCAAGAAGCTCACCGGCCTCACGGTCAACCACTTCATGATGGCCGACTTCAACGCCGTGAAGTCCCTGACCAGCGCCGTGGGCGGCGTCGACGTGTGCCTCGGCAAGGACATCGACGACCCGGACTCCCACCTCAAGCTGAACAAGGGCCCGCACACCCTGCAGGGCGAGCAGGCGCTGGCGTTCGTCCGGACCCGCCACTCGGTGGGCACCGGCGGCGACTTGAGCCGGATCGAGCTGCAGCAGCAGTTCCTCAGCTCGATGATCCGCAAGATGAAGTCGAACGAGACGCTCACCGACGGCAGCAAGCTCTGGAAGCTGGCGAACGCGGCCACCAAGGCGCTGACCGTCGACACCGGCATAGGCAGCATCAAGAAACTCAGCGACCTGGGCCAGAATCTGAGCGGGGTCGACACCAAGAACATCACGTTCGCGACCCTGCCGGTCATCGACAATCCGGCCGAGAAGGTCAAGACCACGGTCGTCCTCAATGAACAGCCCGCGGAGCAGCTCTTCGCGATGATGCGGGCCGACCAGTCGCTGACCGAGGTCAAGAAGAAGGCGAAGGCCAAGGAGGCCGCCAAGCTCAAGGGGCCCAAGGCGGATCCGGCCGACGTGCGCGTCGAGGTGCTCAACGGCGGGGGGCCGTTCGGGGCCGCGCAGGACACCGTCGACTGGATGCAGAACACCGAGGGTGTGCTGAAGTCCAGCAACGGCGGCAACGCCACCGGCACGAAGCTGAAGAAGACCACGCTGGAGTACGCGCCGAACCAGGCCGACCAGGCGCGGCGGCTCGCCGACATGATGGGCCTGTCGGCGTCGGCTCTGAAGCCGGGCGGCAAGACCGCCGCACCGAGGGCGAACATGACCCTCACGCTCGGCGCCGACTTCAAGGCCGCCGGGACGCCGCTGACCGCGCCGCAGAAGGCACCGGACGGTGTCCAGAAGGTCCACGCGGACAAGCAGGTCTGCGCCAAGTGACACGGCCGCCGCTCGGGCGGGTCGGCACAACCGAATCCATGGGGGAGGCCCGATGCGGCAGAGCAGTGTTCAGGGACCGGGAGCGCAACGCCGCGCCTCCGGTGCCGAGACGACGGAGCGGGGCGGGGGCCCGCGCCGGGACGGGGCCGGTCCGGGCGACCTACCGGGGCAACGCCAGGGCGGCCGGCACCAGGGGGGCGGGCCGCCGGCTCCCGGCGGCAAACACCGGGTCCTGCGCTGGGTCTCCACCACGCTGGCCGTCCTGATACTCGGGACGGCCGGCGCCGGATACCTCTACTACGAGCACCTCAACGGCAATCTCGACAAGGACGATCTGAACCTCGGCGACAACAAGCTCGACAAGAGCGCGCCGAACGCCGCCGGTCAGACGCCGCTCAACATCCTGCTGCTGGGCTCGGACAGCCGGAAGTCCAAGGAGAACGTCAAGCTGGGCGGGGCCCGGGCCGACCGGGACCGCCCGGCGCTCGCCGATGTGCAGATGCTGCTGCACGTCTCGGCCGACCGCAGCAACATGTCGGTGATCAGCGTCCCGCGCGACACCCGGGTGACGATCCCGCGGTGCACCGACAAGAAGGACAGCGACAAGGTCTATCCGGAGACCAGCGACACCATCAACTCCAGCCTGGCGCACGGCGGTCCGGGCTGCACGGTGGCGACCTGGGAGGAGCTCACCGGCATCCCGATCGATCACTTCATGATGATCGACTTCTCGGGTGTGGTGGACATGGCCGACGCGGTCGGCGGCGTCCCGGTCTGCGTGGACAACAACGTCTACGACGCCAAGTCCGGGCTGCGGCTGAAGAAGGGCGACTCGACCATCAAGGGCGTGCAGGCCCTGCAGTGGCTGCGCACCCGGCACGGCTTCGAGGATGGCAGCGACATCGGCCGGGCCAAGGCCCAGCACCTGTACATGAACTCGATGGTGCGCCAGCTCAAGGCCGGAACGAAGCTCACCGACCCGGACAAGCTCACCGACCTCGCCGAGGCGGCCACCAAGGCCCTCACCGTGGACGACGGCCTGGGCACCGTGAAGAAGCTCTACGACCTGGGCAACGACCTCAAGCGGGTGCCGACGAAGCGGATCACCATGGCGACCATGCCCTGGGTCCCCGACGCGCAGAACCCCGCCCATGTCATCCCCAAGCCGGGCGACGCCGACAAGACCTTCTCGCTGATGCGGAACGACGTCGGGCTCGACGGCAAGGACAAGAAGAAGCACGGGCCGAAGAAGAAGCCCGTGCCCAGCGACCCGGCCGCCCCCAAGGGGGAGATTCCGGTCGCCGTGCAGAACGGCACCGGCACCGCGGCGCAGATCGCGGTCCGCGGCCGGGCCGCCACGATCGCCGGACAGCTCACCCGGCTCGGCTTCTCCCAGGCCGCCACCGACGCGACCCCGAAGTCCCGGGCGGACACCACGGTCTCGTACCCCAAGGCGGACCAGCGCGGTGACGCCCAGGCGGTGGCCAAGGCCCTGGGGCTGCCGGACAGCGCGGTGCGGCCGGCGGCGGAGGTCTCGCAGGTCACCCTGGTCATCGGGGCCGACTGGCGGACCGGCACGGAGTACCCGAAGTCCGCCGGATCCGAGAAGCACGGCGACGAGAAGGCCCCGGACAGCGCCGACGCGCTGAAGGGCGACGACAAGTCCGCCTGCATGAAGGTGAACCCGGCGAACGTCTGGTGACAGCTGCTATCCAGCAGGGGCCGGACCCATCGGGTCCGGCCCCTGCTGCGTACGGGTGGCGGGCGGCTATCCGGCGAGCACCGCGGGACGCCGGCTGGCGATGACCTTCCGCGCCAGCGCCCGGGGGCTCGTCAGGAAGCCCCAGCCCCAGGTCATGTGCATGGTGGCCAGCGCGACGGGGATGCGCAGCCGGGCCTTCAGCGGCAGGCCGCGGCCGGCCGGGACCGAGCCCGCGGCGATGGCCGCGAGGTACCCGCCCGGGACCAGGAAGCCCCACGGGGTCAGCGCCGCGCCGACGACGATTCCGGCGGCGATGGCGGTCAGCGCGGTCGGCGGAGCCAGGTAGCGGAGGTTGATCGAGCCCTGGTGGTAGCGGGCCACCACGTGCCGCCAACGGCCGTAGTCCTTGTACTGCTTGCCGAGGGCCCGCACCGAGGGCCGCGGCCGGTAGGCGACCTTCAGCTCCGGGGAGAACCAGATCAGCCCGCCGGCCTCACGGATCCGGAAGTTCAGCTCCCAGTCCTGGGCCCGGATGAACTCCTCGTTGTAGCCGCCCTGCTGCTCCAGGGCCTCCCGGCGGAAGACACCGAGGTAGACGGTCTCGGCCGGGCCCGCGGCGCCACCGGTGTGGAAGGCCGCGTTGCCGACGCCGATCTTCGAGGTCATGGCCGCGGCGACGGCGTGCTCCCAGTCGTTCTCCCCCTCGGCGTGCATGATGCCGCCGACGTTCTGCGCTCCGGTCTCCGCCAGGAGCCGCACCGCCGTGGCGATGTAGTCCGGGGAGAGCATGCCGTGCCCGTCGACCCGCACCACGACCGGATGCCGGGACGCCTTGATGGCCGCGTTGAGCGCGGCGGGGGTGCGGCCCGTCGGGTTCGGCACGGTGTGCACCCGGGAGTCCTCGGCCACGAGCTGGGCGGCGATCTCGTCCGTACGGTCCGCCGACGGGCCGAGGGCGATCACCACCTCGAGCTCACCGGCGTACTCCTGCTCCAGGATGTGCCGGACCGCATTGCGCAGATGACGTTCCTCATTGAGCACCGGCATGATCACGGAGACGGCCGGGAGCTTCGCTTCGGGTGCTGCGGGCAACGGTGGGTCCTCGGGGGTACGGGGGCCGCGCCCCCGGAGACTGCAGGTCGGCACTCACGTTACCGCGAATGGCCGACACGCCCGTACGCGGCCGAGTGGCAGGGCGGTCCGCGGGCGGCGTGGGGCCACGGGATGCAGATCGTATGGACCTACCGTGAGTTCGGTCACGCCCCACGCGCCCGCGGAGGTGTCATCTGTGACCGCCCCGGCTCCCCCCACCCAGCCGCACCCCCGCACCGTGCCCCCGCCGCGCCGCCCCCGCTGGGGGGTGCGGCTGGCCACGGCGGGCGCCGCGCTCCTGCTGGCCGGCGCCGGAGCCGGGCACGCGATGGTGACCGGGCTGGACACCGCGATCGGCAGGGTCGACCCCTTCGCCGGCCTCAACGACCGGCCGCGCGGCACCGAGGGGCTGAACTTCCTTGTCGTCGGCACCGACGGGCGGGAGAAGCTCGACCCGGCGACCCGCCGGAAGTACCACCTCGGCGGCGCCCCCTGCCGGTGCACCGACACCATCATGGTGGTGCATCTCTCGGCGGACCGGGGCCGTGCGTCCGTCGTCAGCATCCCGCGCGACAGCTACGTCCAGCTGCCCGAGCACACCGACCCGGCCACCGGGGAGCAGTTCCCCGCCCATCCGGGGAAGATCAACGCGGCCTACGCCCAGGGCGGCCCCCGGCTCACCGTCCGCACCGTCGAGCAGATGACCGGCATCCACATCGACCACTACCTCGAAGTGGACTTCACCAGCTTCATGCGGACCGTGGACGCCCTCGGCGGGGTGGAGATCTGTGCCGTGCGCCCGATGCGGGACAGCTACACCGGCCTGGACCTGCCGGTCGGCACCCGCAGGCTGAACGGCGGGGAGGCCCTGCAGTACGTGCGCTCCCGGCATGTGGACGGCGCCGCCGACCTCGGGCGGATGCGCCGTCAGCAGCACTTCATGGCCGCGCTGGTGCAGCGCGTCACCAGCGGCGGGGTGCTGATGAACCCGGTGCTGCTCAACAAGGTGGCGGGCACCCTGGTGGGCTCGGTCCGCGCGGACCGGGGGCTCGGCGCGGACGAACTGATGGACCTCGGCCGGGCGATGCGCGGGTTCTCCCCCGCCTCCTCGGAGTTCGTCTCCGTGCCGGTCGCGGACGCCGGGTACCGGGTGCCGGGCCTGGGCTCCACCGTGCGCTGGGACACCGCGAGGGCCACGAAGATCTTCCGCACTCTCCGCGCCGACCGGCCGCTCGCGGTCCGCCACCGGCGGGGCGGCCGCGGCAAGCTGGTCGATGTCGCGCCGCAGCGGATCCGGGTGCAGGTGGAGAACGGCACCGACCGCTCCGGCCTGGGCACCCGGGCGGACACGGCCCTGCGGAAGGCCGGCTTCGTCACCTCCGGTGCCCCCGTGACCGCGGCGGCCCCGGTGCGGCGCACCGTCATCGGCTACGACCCGGGCTGGGACCGCTCGGCCCGTACGCTCGCCGCCGCGCTGCCCGGCGCCGAACTGCGGCCGGTGTACGGACAGGGCCCGGTGATGCGGGTCACGGTCGGACCGGACTTCCGGTCCGTGCGGCGGGTGCGGGTGGCGGGCGCGCTGGACGACGCGGCGCTCACCGGCGACCACATCATGTGCCGCTGAGGGGCACCCCGGGGCACGTCCGCCGCACGCTGTCGCCGGCCGTAAGGCGTCGGTCACCCGCCGTCAGTCGTCGAAACCCTCGGCGATCCGCTTCTCGCGGAGCTCCTTGATGGCGCGGCGCCGGGCGAGCCGGTGCGTGCGCCGGATCTGCGCCTCCTGGTAGCGGCGCTTGTCGCGCTCGGACTCCGGCACCACCGGCGGCACCGTCCGCGGCTTGCCGTCCGCGTCCACCGCCGCGAAGACCAGATAGGCGCTGCCGACCTGGGAGGCGGGCGTGGACTCGTTCCAGCGCTCGGCCATCACCCGGACCCCGACCTCCATGGAGGACCGGCCGGTCCAGTTGACCTGGGCCTTCACATGCACCAGGTCGCCGACCCGGACGGGCTCCAGGAAGACCATCTCGTCCATGGACGCGGTGACCGCCGGCCCGCCGGAGTGCCGCCCGGCGACAGCGCCCGCCGCGTCGTCGACCAGCTTCATGATCACGCCGCCGTGCACGGTGCCGAGGAGGTTGGTGTCACTGCCGGTCATGATGTGAGACAGCGTGGTACGGGAGGCTGCGGTGGGCTTGCCCGGAATCTCGCCCTCCGGGGCTTGGGCCTGGTCAGTCATGCCGTCCACCATATGCGGGGAAACACCCTGCCCCCGCCTTCCCCTCTTTGCATCAGATCTGCTACAGGCCAGGTGCGATTCGCCACTCACCCTGTAAGAGGGTCCCCCCGGGCAGGCACACTTCTGCCTATGAATGATTGGCCTGAGGGATGGACCGGCGACAGCAGGGACAGGTACGGACGCGGCAGCGCGAGCTCGCGTCCCGAGTCCGCCCGCGCCATGCGGCATGTGCAGCGCGGCGGTGGCGGCTACGGCGGTGGGCAGCAGGCGGAGCCGCCGATGCCGCCGCATCTGTCGCCGCATGGCGGCTCCGTCCCGGGCCAGCGGGGCCCTGACGACTACGCGGAGTACGACAACGGTTACAACACCGGCCAGGTCTACGGCGGCGGGCGCGGGGGCCGCGCCGGCGGCGATCAGTACGGCCGCCCGGCGCCGGACTGGCGCCGCCGGATCAAGATAGGCGCGATCACCCTGGTCGTCGCGCTGCTGGCGGTCTCGATCGGCACCTACTTCTGGGCCGACTCCAAGCTCCAGCGCCGGGTCGACCTCAGCAAGGTGATCGAGCGGCCGGAGACCGGCGAGGGCACCAACTACCTGATCGTCGGCTCGGACAGCCGCGAGGGCATGACCGCCGCGGACAAGAAGAAGCTCCGCACGGGTTCGGCTCCCGGCAAGCGCACCGACTCGATGATGATTCTGCACGTCGGCAGCAACGGGAACACCATGATCTCGCTGCCCCGCGACTCGGACGTGGAGATCCCGTCCTACCGCGGCTCCGACTCCGGCAAGCTCTTCCCGGGCCAGGGCCGGCACACCAAGCTCAACGCCTCCTACTCCGAGGACGGCCCGCAGCTGCTGGTCCGCACCGTCGAGTCCAACACCGGTCTGCACATCGACCACTACGCGGAGATCGGCTTCGGCGGCTTCGCCAAGATCGTGGACGCGGTCGGCGGCGTGGAGATGAACATCCCCAAGGGCTTCAAGGACGAGAAGTCGGGCGCGGACTTCAAGTCGGGCAAGCAGACGCTCGACGGTCCACAGGCACTCGCCTTCGTTCGGACCCGCTACGCCCTGCCGGGCAGCGACCTCGACCGGACGAAGAACCAGCAGAAGTTCCTCTCCGCGCTGGCGAGCCAGACCGCGACCCCGTCGACGGTGCTCAACCCGTTCCGGCTCTACCCGACGATGGGCGCGGGCCTGGACACGCTGGTGGTCGACAAGGACATGGGCCTGTTCGACCTGTCCGAGATGTTCTTCGCGATGAAGAGCGTCTCCGGCGGCGAGGGCAAGCAGCTGAACATGCCGACCTCCGGCAGCGTCGGCGGCAACCTCCAGTGGGACAAGGCCAAGGTCAGGCAGCTGGTGAGCCAGCTCAAGAACGACGAGAAGGTCACCGTCTCCAGCAACTGACCGACCCGCCGCACACCATTCCTCGTACGCAGAAGGGCCCCACCGACCGGTGGGGCCCTTCTGCGTATGCCGGCGTGCCCGGGGACTACGGCAGGTTGCGCGCCATGACGATGCGCTGGACCTGGTTGGTGCCCTCGTAGATCTGGGTGATCTTGGCGTCGCGCATCATGCGCTCCACCGGGTAGTCACGGGTGTAGCCGTAGCCGCCGAGCAGCTGGACGGCGTCGGTGGTGACCTCCATGGCGACGTCCGAGGCGAAGCACTTGGCGGCGGCACCCTGGAAGGTGAGGTCGCTGTCACCGCGCTCGGACTTGGCGGCGGCCGCGTAGGTGAGCTGGCGGGCGGCCTCGACCTTCATGGCCATGTCGGCGAGCATGAACTGGACGCCCTGGAAGTCGGCGATCGGCTTGCCGAACTGCTTGCGCTCCTGGACGTAGCCCTTGGCGTAGTCCAGGGCGCCCTGGGCGACACCGAGCGCCTGCGCCGCGATGGTGATGCGGGTGTGGTCGAGGGTCTTCATCGCGGTGGCGAAGCCGGTGCCCTCGGCGCCGATCATGCGGTCGGCCGGGATCCGGACGTTGTCCAGGTAGACCTCGCGGGTCGGCGAGCCCTTGATGCCGAGCTTCTTCTCCGGGGCGCCGAACGAGACACCCTCGTCGGACTTCTCGACGACGAAGGCCGAGATGCCCTTGGTGCGCTTGTCCGGGTCCGTCACGGCCATGACCGTGTAGTACTCGCTGACGCCGGCGTTGGTGATCCAGCGCTTCACGCCGTTGAGGACGTAGTGGTCGCCGTCCCGGACCGCCTTGGTCTTCATGCCGCCGGCGTCGGAGCCGGCGTCCGGCTCGGAGAGGCAGTAGGAGAACATCGCGTCGCCCTTGGCGAGCGGGCCCAGGTACTTCTTCTTCAGCTCCTCGGAGCCGGAGAGGATGACCGGCAGCGAGCCCAGTTTGTTGACCGCCGGTATCAGGGAGGAGGAGCAGCAGACGCGCGCCACCTCCTCGATGACGAGCACGGTCGCCAGGGCGTCGGCGCCCGCGCCGCCGTAGGACTCGGGCACGTGCACGGCGTGCAGGTCCGAGGCCACCAGGGCGTCGAGGGCCTCCTGCGGGAAGCGGCCCTCCTCGTCGACCTCGGCGGCGAACGGCGCGATCTTCGCCTCGGCGAGCGCGCGCACCGTGTCCCGGAGCATGTCGTGCTCCTCGGACGGCCGGTAGAGGTCAAAGTCGTTCGCTGTGCTCCCCGAGGGCGCCACGGGTCCTCACTCCCAAATGCTAACTACCGTTAAGTAACCCGAGTCTAGGGGTGCAGCCCCATCCGGGCATACGTGAGCTTGCCGACAGCGGGCCCCATGCCCGGTCCGCGGCCCGACTATGCTCGGGCGCGCACTCCAGACCGTTCGACCACGGAGCGATACATGGCCCCGAAGATCACTGTGATCGGCACCGGATACCTCGGTGCCACCCACGCCGCCGCCATGGCCGAGCTGGGCTTCGAGGTGCTGGGTCTGGACGTGGTCCCCGAGAAGATCGAGATGCTCGCGGCGGGCCGGGTGCCGATGTACGAGCCGGGGCTGGAGGAGCTGCTGCGCAAGCACGTCGCGGGGCACGAGGGCTCCACCGGGCGGCTGCGCTTCACCACCTCCTACGCCGAGGCGGGCGAGTTCGGCGACATCCACTTCGTCTGTGTGAACACTCCGCAGAAGCACGGCGAGTACGCGTGTGACATGAGCTACGTGGACAGCGCCTTCGAGTCGCTGGCCCCGCATCTGACCCGTCCGGCGCTGGTGGTCGGCAAGTCCACCGTGCCGGTGGGCAGCGCGGAGCGGCTGGCGGCGCGGCTGGCGGAGCTGGCCCCGGTCGGGTCCGACGCCGAGCTGGCCTGGAACCCGGAGTTCCTGCGCGAGGGGTTCGCCGTCCGGGACACCCTGCACCCCGACCGGATCGTCGTCGGGGTGGCCGGCGAGCGCGCGGAGAAGCAGCTGCGCGAGGTGTACGCGGCCCCCATCGGCGAGGGCTCGCCGTTCGTCGTCACCGACTTCCCGACCGCCGAGCTGGTCAAGACCTCCGCCAACTCCTTCCTCGCCACCAAGATCTCGTTCATCAACGCGATGGCCGAGGTGTGCGAGGCGGGCGAAGGCGATGTGGTGAAGCTCGCGGAGGCCATCGGCCACGACGAGCGCATCGGGAAGAAGTACCTCCGGGCCGGCATCGGCTTCGGCGGCGGCTGCCTGCCCAAGGACATCCGGGCGTTCATGGCCCGCGCCGGTGAGCTGGGCGCGGACCAGGCGCTGACCTTCCTGCGCGAGGTCGACTCGATCAACATGCGCAGCCGGGCGCGGATGGTGGAACTGGCCCGCGAGGCGGTGGGCGACAGCTTCCTGGGCAAGCGGGTGGCCGTGCTGGGCGCGGCGTTCAAGCCCGACTCGGACGACGTACGGGACTCCCCCGCGCTCAACGTCGCCGGTCAGATCCACCTCCAGGGCGGCCAGGTCACCATCTACGACCCCAAGGGCATGGAGAACGCCCGCCGGCTGTTCCCCACCCTGGGCTACGCGCCGACCGCGCTGGACGCGGCCCGCGGCGCGGATGTGGTGCTGCACCTCACCGAGTGGCAGGAGTTCCGCGAGCTCGACCCGGCAGCGCTGGGCGAGGTCGTCGCACAGCGGCGGATGCTGGACGGGCGGAACGCGCTGGACCCGGAGCGCTGGCGCGAGGCGGGCTGGACGTACCGGGCGCTGGGGCGGCCCCGCGCCTGACCCCGCGGGCGCTTGGCCCCGCGGTGCGCTTGACCCCGCCGGCGCCTGCCCCCGCCGTGCCCGGCACACCGGCACCGCGGCCAGTCTGAAGGGACGGACCACGGAACGGCCCGCCCGCCCCGGAACGCCGGGGCGGGCGGGCCGTTCCGCCGTCTCAGGTGCGGGCGTCGACCGCCGCGCCGTCGAGCTCCTCGATAGTCGCGTTCGACGGGCCGCGGCGCGGATCCGCCTGGAGCCCGCGCGCCACGTCCTCCGCGGCCCGCAGCGTGCGGACGGCGTTCTGCCAGGTCAGCTTGGCCACGTCGGCCGTCGACCAGCCGCGCCGCAGCAGTTCGGCGACCAGGTTCGGATAGCCCGCCACATCGTCCAGGCCGGACGGCGTGAAGGCGGTGCCGTCGTAGTCGCCGCCGATGCCGATGTGGTCGATCCCCGCGACCTCGCGCATGTGGTCGAGGTGGTCGGCGACGGTGGCCGTGGTGGCGACCGGACGCGGGCGCTCCGCCTCGAAGGCCCGCTGCACCGTCATCCCGGCCTCGGTGGTGTCCAGCGGGTGCAGGCCGTGGGCGCGCATGTTCTCGTCGGCGGCCAGCGTCCACTCGATGGCCGCGGGCAGGATGAACTTCGGTACGAACGTGACCATGGCGACACCGCCGTTGGCGGGCAGCAGCGCCAGCACGTCGTCCGGGATGTTGCGCGGATGGTCGCAGACGGCGCGCGCCGAGGAGTGCGAGAAGACCACGGGCGCCTCGGTGACCCGCAGCGCGTCCCGCATCGTGCCGGCCGAGACGTGCGAGAGGTCGACGAGCATCCCCGTGCGGTTCATCTCCCGGACGACCTCCTCGCCGAACCGGCTGAGGCCGCCCAGCCGCGGCTCGTCGGTCGCCGAGTCCGCCCACGGGATGTTGTCGTTGTGGGTGAGCGTCATGTAGCGGACGCCCAGCTCGTACAGGGCGCGCAGGGTGGCGAGGGAGCAGTTGATGCTGTGGCCGCCCTCGGCGCCCATCAGGGAGGCGATCCGGCCCTCGGCGCGGGCGGCCTCCATGTCGTCGGCGGTCAGCGCCCGGCGCAGGTCGGCCGGGTAGCGGTCGATCAGCCGGCCCACCACGTCGATCTGTTCGAGGGTGGCGCTGACGGCCGCGTCCCCGCTCAGGTCGGTGCGGACGTACACCGACCAGAACTGCGCGCCGACGCCGCCCGCCCGCAGCCGCGGGAGGTCGGTGTGGAGGTGGGCGCTCTGGTCGGTGGCGATGTCCCGCCGGTCGAGGTCGTAGCGGACCTGCTCCCGCAGGGCCCAGGGCAGGTCGTTGTGTCCGTCGACGACGGGGTGGGCGGCCAGGAGCTCCCCGGCCGCGGCGAGATGATCGGTCACCGTCGCCGCCCTACTGTCCGAAGCCGAAGCCGGCGCTGCCGTCGACCTTGGCGCGCAGTCGCTTGCCCTTCTCGGTGGCCTGCTCGTTCAGTTCGTCCTGGAACTGCCGCATCCGCCCGAGGAGTTCGCCGTCGTGGGCGGCGAGCATCCGGACGGCCAGCAGCCCGGCGTTGCGGGCACCGGCGACCGAGACGGTGGCGACCGGGACACCCGCGGGCATCTGCACGATGGACAGCAGGCTGTCCATGCCGTCGAGGTACTTCAGCGGCACCGGGACGCCGATCACCGGCAGCGGGGTCACCGAGGCGAGCATGCCGGGCAGATGGGCGGCGCCGCCCGCACCGGCGATGACGGCCTTGAGGCCGCGCTCGGCGGCCCGCTCGCCGTACGCGATCATCTCGCGCGGCATCCGGTGGGCCGAGACGACGTCGACCTCGTAGGGCACCTCGAACTCGTCCAGTGCCTGGGCCGCGGCCTCCATCACCGGCCAGTCGGAGTCGGAGCCCATCACGATGCCGACGAGGGGAGCGGAGGGTCCGGCGCCGGTACCGGAGTCGTGGCCGGGGGACGGGGCGGTCATTCCTGAGCTCTCCTCTTCGGCCACGGAACTATTCAACGACGGTCCCGCGCAGGTAGTCCGCGGCGTGCCGGCCGCGTTCGCGTACCTCGGCGAGGTCGTCGCCGTAGGTGTTGACATGGCCGACCTTACGGCCCGGCTTCACGTCCTTGCCATACATATGGATCTTCAACTGCGGGTCCCGGGCCATGCAGTGCAGATAGGCCGGATACATGTCGGGGAAGTCGCCGCCGAGGACATTGGTCATCACGGTCCAGGTGGCGCGCGGGCGGGGGTCGCCGAGCGGCAGGTCGAGCACGGCCCGTACGTGGTTGGCGAACTGGGAGGTGACGGCGCCGTCCTGGGTCCAGTGGCCGGAGTTGTGCGGACGCATGGCGAGCTCGTTGACGAGGATCCCGGGCGTTCCGTCCGCGGCGCGGGTCTCGAACAGCTCCACCGCGAGATGGCCCACCACGCCGAGCTCCTCGGCCACGGTGAGGGCCAGCTGCTGCGCCCGGGCGGAGAGTTCCTCGGACAGCCCGGGGGCGGGGGCGATCACGGTGTCGCAGACGCCGTCGACCTGGACGGACTCCACGACCGGGTAGGCGACCGCCTGGCCGTGCGGGGACCGGACGACGTTGGCGGCCAGCTCCCGGACGAAGCCGACCTTCTCCTCGGCCAGCACCGGCACGCCCGCGCGGAACGGCTCGGCCGCCTCCTCCCGGCCGCGGACGATCCACACGCCCTTGCCGTCGTATCCGCCGCGGACGGTCTTGAGGACGACCGGGTACCCGTCGCCCTCCTCGACGGCGAACCGCTCGACGTCCTCGGGGCTTGAGACGATCCGGTGCCGCGGGCACGGCACACCGATCTCCCGGAGCCTGGCCCGCATCACGCCCTTGTCCTGGGCGTGCACCAGGGCGTCCGGACCGGGGCGCACCGGGATGCCATCGGCTTCCAGGGCGCGGAGGTGCTCGGTCGGCACATGCTCGTGATCGAAGGTGATCACGTCGCAGCCTTGTGCGAAAGCACGAAGCGTGTCGAGGTCGCGATAGTCGCCGATGACGACCTCGCTGACGACCTGTGCCGCAGAGTCCTGCGGGGTGTCGCTGAGGAGCTTGAATTTCAGGCCGAGGGGGATGCCCGCCTCGTGGGTCATACGGGCGAGCTGACCGCCGCCGACCATGCCGACTACCGGGAATGTCACCCGACCAGAGTATCCGGACACCGGAGCGGCGCACTTCTCACCATTGGAGGATCCTCCAATTTCACGGTACTGCTCCGGCTGCGTTCCGTTTCCGCCCCGGACGGCCGCCTTCGGCACCGTCCGGGCGGCGGGGCGTCCGCCCCCTGGTTAGCATGAGGAAGCCGGACAAAGACGATCAACGCCAACCACGGAGCCACACGATCCCTATGAGTGAACGGCCCACACTGCGTTCGCGGCTGCGGCAGCTGGCCCGCGAACTCGCCAAATTCGGGACGGTCGGCGCCGTCGGCTTCCTGGTCAACTTCGTCGTCTTCAACCTGTGCATGCACGCCTTCGGCCTGGCCGTGGTGCGCTCGGGTGTGATCGCCACGGTCGTCGCGATCGGCACCAACTACATCGGCAACCGCTACTGGACCTACCGGAGCTCCGACAAGTCCCACCGCAGCCGGGAGCTCTCGCTCTTCCTGCTGTTCAGCGGCATCGGCCTGATCATCGAGAACGGCATCCTGGCCCTCTCGCACTACGGCTTCGGCTTCACCTCGACCGTGGCCGACAACGTGGCGAAGAACGTGATCGGGCTCGGCATCGGGACGGCGTTCCGCTTCTGGTCCTACCGGACCTGGGTCTTCCGCGCGCTTCCGGCGCGGGAGGCGGTGGAGACCGCTGAATCGTTCCTCGAGGAGGACGCGCTGCTCGGTGAGGGCCGGTACCAGGCCGGCCGGATCAAGTAGCCGCGGCGGTTCCGCCGGGTCTGCTCCGGCTGCCGGGTCCGCTCCGGCCGCCGGTTCCGCTCCGGCCCGCCCGGCCCCGGCCCGGTGCACGGGCTCACGGACGCTTCCGACGGCTCGGGCCCCCGCGGCGTCCGGCCCGTCCCACGACCGCGGGAGCCGCCCGCCGGCCGCCCCGCCGGCTCCTGCGCCCGCCCTCGCGGCTGACGGCTACTGGCCCGCCTCGCGGCTCAGGAAGAGCGCGAAGACCGGCGGGTGCTGCTGCACCAGCTCCAGGCGGCCGCCGTCCGCCTCGGCCAGGTCCCGGGCGACCGCCAGCCCCAGACCGGTGGAGTTCCGGCCGCTGACGGTGCGCTCGAAGACCCGGGCCCCGAGGTCGGGCGGCACGCCCGGACCCGCGTCCGTGACCTCCACCACCACCTGGTTGCCCGTGACCCGGGTGCGGATGGCCACCGGTCCCGCGCCGTGCATCAGCGAGTTCTCGATCAGCGTGGCCAGGACCTGGGCCACCGCGCCCGGGGTGCCGACCGCCCGCAGCCCCTTCGAGCCCGAGCAGACGATGGCCCGCCCCGCGCTCCGGTAGGCCGGGCGCCACTCCTCGATCTGCTGCTTGACCACCTCGTCGAGGTCGAAGGCGACCGCGGAGCCGGTCCGCGGGTCGCGCGAGTTGGTGAGCAGCCGCTGCACGACGTCCGTGAGCCGCTCGACCTGCCCGAGCGCGATCGTCGCCTCCTCCTTCACGGTGTCCGGGTCGTCGGTGGCGGAGATCTCCTCCAGCCGCATGGAGAGCGCCGTCAGGGGGGTGCGCAGCTGGTGGGAGGCGTCCGCGGCCAGCCGGCGCTCCGCGGTCAGCATGCGTCCGATCCGGTCGGCGCTGGCGTCCAGGACATCCGCGACCCGGTCCAGCTCCGGCACCCCGTAGCGGCGGTGGCGCGGGCGCGGGTCGCCGGAGCCCAGCCGCTCGGCGGTCTCGGCGAGGTCGGTGAGCGGCGCGGTCAGCCGGTGCGCCTGCCGTACGGCGAGCAGGACGGCGGCGACGACGGCGAGCAGGGCGACCGCGAGGATGATCAGCAGGGTCCGGCCGATCTCCTCGCTGACGGCGGCGGCCGGCGCCTGGACGGTGACCGTCTCCCCCCGCTCGCCGGTCTCGCGGGACTCGATGACCCCGCCCCCCGGCGGCTTGCCGACCTCGATGAGCTGCCGGCCGGGCATCTCGATCCGTGCGTAGCGCCCCGGGCCGACCTGGTCGCGCAGCACCTCGGTGCTGACCCGTTCACCGCCGAGGAGCCGGCTGTCGACGATGCTGACCAGGCGTACCGCCTCGGACTCGACGCTCTCCCGGGCGCTGTTCTCGATGGTTCGGGTTTCCACGATGACGAGGGAGACGCCGAAGACGGCGATCACCACGAGCACCACGGCGAGCGTGGAGTTGATCAGACGGCGGCGCACAGTGCCCTCCGGGCCGGTTTCGCGATTCGGGTCCGCTCTGGAGCGGAGCGCGGCGGATGTCTCCGCCGCCCGGTATCCGATGATGTCGCATCACCGGCCCCCCGGTCCGCGGACGCGGAGAGCTCCGCGTCCGGAACGCGCCGTGAGCGGGCGCGCCCGTCAGCGGCGTCAGCTCTTCTCGAACCGGAAGCCGACGCCCCGGACGGTGGCGATGTAGCGGGGGTTCGCCGCGTCGTCGCCGAGCTTCTTGCGCAGCCAGGAGATGTGCATGTCGAGGGTCTTGGTGGAGGACCACCAGGTGGTGTCCCAGACCTCGCGCATCAGCTGGTCGCGGGTCACCACCCGGCCCGCGTCCCGCACCAGCACCCGCAGCAGGTCGAACTCCTTGGCGGTCAGCTGGAGCTCCTCCTCGCCCATCCAGGCGCGGTGCGACTCCACGTCGATCCGCACCCCGTGCGTGGCGGGGGCCTGCTGCTGGGTCTCGACGGCGCCCCGGCGCAGCAGGGCCCGTACCCGCGCGAGGAGTTCGGCCAGCCGGAAGGGCTTGGTCACGTAGTCGTCGGCGCCGGCGTCGAGACCGACGACGGTGTCCACCTCGTCGGCGCGGGCGGTGAGCACGAGGACGGGGAAGACATGGCCCTCGGTGCGCAGGCGGCGGCAGACCTCGAGGCCGTCCATGCCCGGCAGGCCCAGATCGAGCACGAGAAGGTCGACACCCCCCTGGAGGCCGGCTTCGAGCGCGGTGGGACCGTCCTCCCGCACCTCGACCTCGTACCCCTCGCGCCGCAGTGCGCGGGCGAGCGGCTCCGAGATGGATGCGTCATCCTCGGCGAGCAGTACTCGGGTCATGGACCGATGGTAGTCCGCGCAGGTGGTGGGGCGGGGCCGCTCGGACGGAGCCCCCCGGAGGACTCATTGGACGGGCTGTCAGTTACCGTCGGATACGCGTCAACAGTTCCCGGTGCGGCTGTGATCCATCTCTCAAGTCCTTTCATATAGCACGCTACTGTGACGTAAGGTGGCGATGCGCCCATAGCACCTCAGGGACCTTTGGCTCGTAGGACACGCCGAGGGTCCCTTTGCGGTGCAGGGCCGGTACCACCGGCATGGGACAAGGTGAAGGACCTCTGGGCCGGTCCGCGCGCCGCACGGTGCACGGATGCGGTCCTGTGTACTTGCTTGCTCCGGTGCCGTCCTCCCCCCATTCCGGGCGCCCACCCCGCGGCGGCGCGTCCCGAGCGAGCAAGGATCCCACCATGGCATCCAGCCAGACGAAGGGCGCTTCCCCGCAGGAGACCCCTGCCGGCGGCAAGACCTTCTTCGGCCACCCACGCGGCCTGGCCACCCTGTTCATGACGGAGATGTGGGAGCGGTTCAGCTTCTACGGCATGCGGGCGCTGCTCGTCGTGTATCTGATCTCCGGCGGCCCGGACGCCGACAAGGACGCCCAGGGCGGCGGTCTGGGCATGCCCGAGGCCGACGCGGTGGCCATCTACTCCGTCTACATGGCGATGGTCTACCTGCTGGCCATGCCCGGCGGCTGGTTCGGCGACCGGGTCTGGGGCCCGCGGAAGACCGTCGCCATCGCGGCGAGCGTCATCATGGCGGGTCACCTGACGCTGGCCGCGCCCGGCGAGGCGATGTTCTTCCTCGGCCTGGCGCTCGTCGCGCTCGGCTCGGGCCTGATGAAGGCCAACATCTCCACGATGGTCGGCCAGCTCTACAAGGGCCCGCAGGACCCGCGCCGCGACGGTGGCTTCACCGTCTTCTACATGGGCATCAACCTCGGTGCCTTCTTCGCGCCGCTGGTGATCGGCACGGTCGGCCAGCAGTACAACTGGCACCTGGGCTTCGGGCTCGCCGCCGTCGGCATGGCTCTGGGCCTGATCCAGTTCCTCATCGGCTCGCGGCACCTCGACGCGCAGAGCAGCGTCGTCCCCACCCCGCTCTCCGCCGAGGAGCGGAACTCCACGCTGATCAAGAGCCTGCTCTGGCTCGTCGTCGCCGCCGTGTTCTACGGCGTCGTCACCTTCACCGGGAACTTCACCCTCAACTGGGCGCTGGTCCCGATCACCCTGCTCGGCCTGGTCATCCCGGCCGCGGTGCTGGTCCGCATCAAGCGCGACAAGGAGCTCACCGCCGTCGAGCAGACGAAGGTGAGCGGCTACATCTGGTTCTTCGTGGTCGCCGCCATCTTCTGGATGATCTACGACCAGGGCGGCTCCACGATGGCCGCCTTCGCGGAGACGAAGACCGCCGGCGAGGTGTTCGGGATCGACTTCCCGTCGTCCTGGTTCCAGTCGCTGAACCCGCTGTTCATCATGGCGCTGGCCCCGGTCTTCGCCTGGCTGTGGCTGTGGCTCGCGCGCAGCGACCGGGAGCCCACCACCACGGTGAAGTTCGCCCTCTCGCTGCTGATGATCGGCGGCTCGTTCTTCGTCTTCGTCGTACCGATGCTGATGGCCGCGGACGGGGCGAAGGCCAGCCCGATGTGGCTCGTCTCGATCTACCTGATCCAGACCGCCGGTGAGCTCTGCCTCTCCCCGGTCGGCCTCTCGGTGACGACCAAGATGGCTCCGGAGAAGTACGCCAGCCAGATGATGGGCGTGTGGTTCCTGGCCGTCACCGCCGGCGACTGCATCACCGGACTGCTCTCCATCGGCGGTGTCGACCTGAGCGGTTCCGCCGTGGTGGCGACCGAGGCCACCATGGCGGTCCTGGCCGGTGCCGGGGTCTACGCCTACCGGAAGAAGATCATTCAGCTGATGGGCGACGTCCGCTGACCTCCTGTAGACGCTGCCGTACGGACCGGGCCGAGGTCCGGCCCGTACGGTCCGCAGGGCCCCGCACGCGGCTGCGTGCGGGGCCCTGCGGCGTTCCCGGGTGCCCGCGTGGCCGCCGGGCCCGGGCACGTCGGCCAGTGGCGGCCCGTCCGGCGAACCGGAGGGCCGCCGGGTGCCTCAGCGGAGGCCGCGCAGCCTCCGCCACGGCGTGAAGGTGAAGACGGCGCCGCCGATCAGCGTGACGGTGCCCGCCACCAGGGCCAGCGCCCGCAGGCCGCCGTGGTCGCCGGCACCGGTCTCGGCGAGCCCGCCCCCGGCCGCTGCCGAGCCGCCCGCCGTACCGGAACCGCCGCCCGTGGCACCGCCGGTGCCGCCGCTCCCGCCGCCGGCGACCCCGCCCTGCTGGGCCGTGGTGTCCAGTTCGAGGGAGGCCCCCGGGTCCTTCTCCGGGGTGCAGGTGGTGGTCGTGCCCAGGGCCTTGACGGTCAGCACGCCCGGGGTGAGCGTGGCCTTGCCGCTCGCACCGGGTTTGTAGGTGCCCTTCAGGTCGGGGATCTCGATCGGCTCACCGGACTTGACGGGGTCCTTGTTGGTGGCACCCTCCACGGTGACCGATCCCTTGTCCGCGCCGCCGACCGTGACGGCCATGGACGGCTTGACGGAGTCGGCGGGGATGTCGGCGGGGCTGTCCATCACGGACTTGCCGAACTGGACGGTGAGACCGAACGCGCCGCCGTTCTTACGGGCGTTGATCCGGACCGGCGAGGTCGCCTTCTTGTCACCGATCGGCGTCTTGCACGCGTAGTCGACCGAGACCTCCTTGCCCGGGTGATCCGTGCCGTCGGGGTCGCCCCCGCCGCCGGTCGTCCCGCCGCCCGTCGAACCGCCGGCCGTGCTGCCGCCCCCGGTCGCGCCGCCGGCCGTCGTACCGCCGGAGGACGAACTTCCGCCGGACGCACCGCCGCTGGACGTTCCCCCGGCCGTCGTCCCGCCGCTGGACGTCCCGCCGCTCGACGTTCCCCCGGCCGTGGTGCCGCCGGAGGTTGTGCCGCCCGATGTGCCGCCGCCGTCCGTGACCTTGATGGTCGCCCCGGGCTTGACCGTCTCCTTGGGGGAGCACTTGGTGTCCGTGGAGATCGGCTTGTTGACGTTGATGTTGTAGAAGCCGGGCGACACGGTCACCTCACCCGCCGCGGTCAGCTTCAGCTTGCCCTTCATCTCGGACAGCACCATCGGGCTGTTCTTGGGGATCGGCGGGTTCTGGCGCGGTCCTTCGACGGCCAGTTCACCGGTCTGCGCGCCGGCCACCGTCATCTTCCCGGTCGGTTGGACGGTGTCCTTCGACAGGTCGAGGATGCCGGGGTTCCTGGAAGCGGCTTCGACCGTCTTCCACACCACTTCGACCTCGTCGCCCACCTTGGCCGTCGCCGGTGCCCGGACCTCCACCTTCGTGGTGCCCTGCACCGGATCCATTCCGGAGATCGGGGGCGGAACGCACTCCGTCGCGTAACTCACGTCGGCTGCCTGCGCCGGGCTCGCGGCGATCACGATCCCCGCGCCGCCGAGCATCAGCGCGACACCGGCCGCGCTCATCCTCCGTTGCGTGGTCACGTGTTTCCTTTCGTCGAGGGGTCATCGGACGGTGCGGAGACAGGGGTTGGTGAGCCGGGCAGCGTGTCCGGGCTGAACCAGGGCAGGTCACCGGCGCCGCCGTCCCCCGCCCGGTCCCGGCCGGACTGCTCGCCGGCACGTTGCTTCCCGGCACTTGGCTCCCCGGTGCGGGGCCTCCCGGTGCGGGACCTCCCGAAGCCGGGCGGCTGCCCGGCGGACGGCCTTCCGCCGCGCCGGGGTGGGGCCGGGCCCCCGGGACGCCGGGTGCGGTGGCGTCCGGTGCGGGCCGGGGCGCGGGGCCGCACCCGGTCGACGACCGCCATCCCGATCCGGAAGACCGCGGCGGGCACGACGACGCAGAGCAGCAGCCAGAAGAGGGTGACGCCCCACGGCCGGCCCACGCCCCACGGCTGTTCGGTGAGGACGGTGTCGCCGTACTTCAGCGACACCAGGTAGTCGCCGTGCGCCCCCGCGGACAGTTCCACCGGCAGGTCGATCCGGGCCCGGCGCCCGGCCGGTACGGTCCCCCGCCACTGCTGTTCCTCCCACGCGGGGGCGAACACCCCGTGCGACGTACCCACCCGGAAGACCGGGTTCCGTACGGCCGCGGAGCCCACGTTGCCGACGGTCAGCACGAGCCGGCGCTGCGGGGGCGCGCCGAACCAGGTCAGCAGCCCGCTCGAACCGTCCAGCCGCGCGTCGAGCACGGTGAGCCGGCCGGTGCCGCCCTCCCGGGGCAGCGGCTTCACCGGGTGCCCGGCGACGGCGAACGCGGCGTCCGCCGACGCCGCTTCGCCCTCCACGGTCGCCGCGTGGACCACGCACGGGCAGGGCTTGGGCGGTTCGCTCACCGGCAGTTCCCTGCGGAAGGTGCCGTCGGAGCGGGCGGTGACGGCGCGGCCGTCGGCGTTGGCGCAGGCGTTGGTCCCGCCGATCATGTTCTGCCCGCAGATGAGCAGAGTGAGCAGCGCCTTGGGCCGCCACCCCGTACCGCGGACGGTGATGCTGCCCCCGGCTCCGGCCTTCTTCTTCGACACCGTGACGGCGGGGGCCCGCTTCTTCGGGGATCGGGCCTCCGGGGCGACGGCGGGCCGCAGCGCGGGCCCGACGGCGGCTGTCGACGTGGCGAAGGCGGCGGTGCCGGGGGCAGAGGCGGAAGCGATGGCGGTGACGGAGGCGGAGACGGTACCGGGGCCGGAGGCGGTGACGGTGGCGGCGCTGCTCGCCTGCACCGGGAGCAGCGCGCACAAGAGCAGGGCGGCGAGGACGGCCACCGCCTGGACGGGCCACCGCGGGGCAGCGGTCACCGGGGCGGCGTACCGGCGCCCGGGCCGCAGGACAGCGCGTAAGACTCTGCGCAGGTCAGGGCAGCGATGGGCACGTCCCGGGGGTTCCGGCGCGGGGGCCCGGGGACCCGACCGGGCCGCTGTACGGATCCGGGGCACATCGGAGGACCACGACAGAGCCCGGGCCCGTCGCCCGCGTGGCACCGGCCGGGAACCGTCGCCGATCACCGCTCCACCCCCGTCCGCTCCCGCGCCGGGCCGTCCGTGCCCCGGCCCCGTGTCGGGCCGTCCGTGTCCTGGCCCCGCGGCCCGCCCTCTCGGCCACTCGCTTCGGGGCCGCTTGCTTCGGGGCCGCTCCTCCCTGGGCGACTCACCGTCGGGTGATCCCCCTCGGGACAGCTCCCCTCAGGGTGTCTCTCGGCGGAACCGGGTTCCTCGTGGCAGCTCCGGACGCCGCGCCGCCGTCCGGAGGCCCGGACCCACCACGCTCCCGCGGCCGCCGCCGGGCCGAGCAGCAACGCGGCCGCGTACCGCGGGACTCCGGAGTACGGGGCGGTGGCCGCGGCGTGCGCACCGCCCGCTGCGGTGGCGACGAGCCGGACGTCGACCGCGTCGAGCCGGGGTGCCCCCGGCCACCGCTCGGTGAGCCGGACCCGCCGCCCCGGCTCCAGCCTCCGACGGAGCGGGCGCGCGTCCCGGCGCAGCACCTCGCCGAACAGCCCCTCGGCCCGCACGGCGAGGCGCGGCCGGAGGACGGTGTTCCCGCGGTTGACGAGCGCGTAGCGGATCTCGGCGCCGGCCCCGGTCCGGACGACCGCCACGTCCTCGACGGCCAGGGCGGCCAGCGTCGGCCCGGTGACCCGCAGATGGATCCGGACGTCCGCCGCGCGGCTGCCACCGGTGACGACGATCGCCCCGGTCCGCTCGCCGGGGACGGCGTCCGGGGCGACGCCGACCGTGAACGGGATGTCGGCGCGGGTCCGGGCCGGGATCCGCACCGCCGCTTCGGCGAAGGAGACCCGGACGCCCGGGCCGGTCTCCGGACCGGTGCGACCGCGCAACCGGACCGTGCGGGCCCGGTCGGCGCGGTTGGTGACCGAGAGCCGGTCCTGGAGCACGGCCCCGGGCCGGCCCTCCAGGTAGACGTAACGCCGCCGGTCCGCCCGGGGCCCGCCCGCGCCGCCGGACGCGGGGGCGACCGACCAGTCCGGTCCGCCCGCCGGCCGTTCCGGGGCGCCGGGCCCGGCGGCAGCCGCGGGGCGCGGGCCCAGCGGCCCGCACAGCACGGTCAGAGCGGCCGCGGACAGGGTGGCGGCGCACAGGACGGCGCTGCGCGGGCGGGGCGGCATCGGCGGCTCCAGAGGTTCGCTCGCGGGTGGACGGGCGGGGCCCGGGCCGCCGCGGTCCGGACACACCCAGCGGCGGCCACCCCGGGCAGGAGGCCGGGGCTGTCGTGCGGACCGGGCTGGCAGCTGGGGGCTGTCGTGCGGCGGACCGGGCAGACAACTGGGGCAGTCGTGTGGATCGGACGGGCGGCCGGGGCAGTCGTACGGACCGGGTAGACGGCCGGGGCAGTCGTACGGATCGGGCAAGCGGCCGGGGCAGTGTCGTACGGATCGGGCGGGCGGCTGGGGCAGTCGTGTGCGGACCGGGGGCGGCCTCAGGGAGCGAGCCCGGTGCCGGGAGCCCCCGGGACCGCCGGGAGCGTCACAGGGCGGAGCCGGGAGTCGTGGCGGACGCCATGGCGACCGGGGGCCCCGCGGCGCGGCGTGGTGCGGCCCCGCGATCCGGCCCGGACCACGGCGACACCGCCCCGCGGCGTGGCGCGGCCCGCGATCCCGGCCCGGTCCGGACGACCGCCCCTAACGGGCCGGCCGCTGGTTCCGCCGGGTCAGCCAGAGCGCGCCGGCCACGCCGCTGAGCAGCACCGTCCCGCCCAGCGTGCCCAGCGCGACCGCCGAGTCGGCCGGTCCGGTCTGCGGCAGCGCGTCACCGCCCGACGGGCCCGCGGGCGCACCCCCGGAGCCGTCCGTACCGGAGCCGGTCCCTCCGCCCGAGCCCGAGCCCGAGCCGGTACCGGAGCCGGACCCGGAGCCCCCGCCCGTGCCCTGCACATCGAGTGTCAGCGACGGCCCGGGGTTGTTCTTGGGTGTGCAGGTGGTGGTGGTGCCCAGCGCCTTGATGGTGAGGGTGGAGGCGGTGAAGGTGACCTTGCCGCTCGCCTTCGGCCGGTACGTACCCGACAGGTCGGTGATCTTGATGGGGGTGTTGGCGGGGATCGCCTCGGGGTTCGGTGGCCCCGAGACGGGCAGCGTGCCGCTCTCCGCGCCGCCCAGCTTGATCAGCGCACTCGGGTTCATCGCGCCCTTGCCCAGCTCCACGGGGCTGGAGGAGACGCCCTTCCGGAAGGACATGGTGAGCTTGTACGAACTGCCGCTCTTCACGCTCTTGATGTCGATCGGCGACACCGCGCTCTTGTCCCCGATCGGCGTCTTGCACTGGTAGTTGACGTCCACGACATCGGCATGGGCGGCCGGAGCCGCCCAGAGCGCGGCGGACCCGGCCACTGCCGCGGCCACCGCGAGAGCGCCCCCGCGGCTGACCGGCCGGCGTTTCGTGTGGGACACCTCGGGCTCCCCTCTCGGCGCGTGCCGCCCGGCGACGTTTGCTGACGGCACATCAGATCGGGCGCCGACAGTACGCCGGGCCCGTCAAGGAGGGAAGACAAAGAACACGCCGGATCGGCGTGTTCGGGGAAAGAGCGGTGAAGCCCGTGGCGCTAGGCCGGTGCGGCCAGCTCCGCCCAGACGGTCTTGCCGGTGCCGCCCTCGGGGTTGCGCACGACGCCCCAGTCCAGGCACAGCCGCTGGACGATGAACATGCCGTGGCCTCCCGGCCGGCCGGCCCGGTGCGGGGTACGCGGCGCCGGGGAGCCCGTCCCCAGGTCGACGACCTCGAGGCGGAGCACCTTCCCGACACAGCCGACGCGCAGCTCCTCGGGGCCCTCGGCGTGCAGACAGGCGTTCGTGACCAGCTCGGAGACGACGAGCAGGACGTCCTCGGCCGCGGCGCGCTGGTCGCCGGTGGACGCGGGCAGCCAGCCCCAGTCGTAGAGCGCCTGCCGCGTGAAGTCCCGGGCACTCGGGACGATGCCGCTGGCTCCATTGAGTCGCAGCCTGCGCACCTGTCCGGCCGCGGGAACGGCTGGGGAAGCACCGTCCGACTCCGGGCCACGATCGCCCGGCGAGTACGGCCGAGTGGTGCTCATCAGTGCTTCACCTCACCGATTCGCCGATAGGCAGGTAACGAGTACCTGACGGATTCATCAGATTCAGCTGTCTCCTGCCCGACCGATCGGTGAGAACACCCACTTCTTCGGTACGAAACGTGTGACGCATATAACGGCGCACATCACGCCCCGAGCGGAGAGGGGAACGATCAGTCGGTCGGCGAGTCGGCGAGCGCCTCGTCCAGAGTGTCGTGCACGGTGAAGACCGCTTCCGCACCCGTGATCTCGAACACTCTCGCCACCACGGGGAGCATGCCGGTCAGGTGCACGCCACCCCCTGCCGCCTCGGCCTTCAGTCTGGCACCGAGCAGCACATTGAGGCCCGTGGAATCGCAGAACTCCAGCTGTGAGCAGTCGACGACCAGGCGCGAACGCCCCTGGTCCACGCACTCCTCCAGCGGCTCCCGCAGCAGCTCGGCAGTGTGGTGGTCGAGCTCACCCGCAGGCGTCACGACAGCGCTGGACCCGTGGTGCCGAACCTCGACCTGGAGTCGGCCCCGACTGGTACTGCCGACCATCCCGCGGTCCATGCGCACCCCTTCTGGTTGCTTGCGACGGCGCACTGAGAACCCTACGCCTTCGATACGCCGTCTGGTAGCCGAACATCCCCTCGAAACGGTCACACCGCCACATTCCGGCCTTGCTTTGTTCGGGTCCGACCGGGTAGGGCTAGTAGGGACACGTTCAACCACGGCCGGCTCGGAGGCGCCGCACACCGTAGTAGGAGATATCGGCATCGGCAGCCATACGCCGAGAATGATGGAGGAGACCATGTCACCCCGGCTCGACGCACCGCGCACCGTTGACAGCGCCCATGAAAGCGCACGGACCGCGACGTCGACAACCGCCCCCTCCCCCCGGCGGGTGGACCCCCTGACCGAGCAGATCGACACCGAGCAGGTCGAATACGAGCTCCAGGGCCACGGCGAGGACGTCCTCGCCGAGCTTCCCGAGATCCCGCCTTATGACGAGGTGGGCGCGGTGGACGCACGGGCCCTGTCCAAGACGCTCTTCGCCCGCCTCGAATCGCTCGAGGAGGGGACGCACGAGCACGCGTACGTCCGCAACACCCTGGTCGAGCTCAACCTCGCCCTGGTGAAGTTCGCGGCCTCCCGGTTCCGCTCCCGCAGCGAGCCGATGGAGGACATCGTCCAGGTCGGCACCATCGGGCTGATCAAGGCGATCGACCGCTTCGAGCTCAGCCGCGGCGTCGAGTTCCCCACCTTCGCGATGCCGACGATCATCGGCGAGATCAAGCGGTTCTTCCGGGACACCAGCTGGTCCGTGCGCGTACCGCGGCGGCTCCAGGAGCTGCGCCTGGACCTGGCCAAGGCCGGGGACGAGCTGGCGCAGAAGCTCGACCGGGCGCCCACGGCGGGCGAGCTCGCCGAGCGCCTGGGGATCACCAAGGACGAGGTCGCCGAGGGCATGGCCGCGAGCAACGCGTACACCGCGAGCTCGCTGGACGCCCAGCCCGAGGAGGACGACACCGAGGGCGCGCTGGCGGACCGGCTCGGCTACCAGGACCACGGCCTCGAAGGCATCGAGTACGTCGAGTCGTTGAAGCCGCTGATCGCCGAACTGCCGCAGCGGGACCGCAGGATCCTGTCGATGCGCTTCGTCAGCAACATGACGCAGTCCGAGATCGGTGAGGAGCTGGGCATCTCTCAGATGCACGTGTCCCGGCTGCTGTCGCGGACGCTGGGCCGGCTGCGCAAGGGCCTGATGATCGAGGAGTGACCCGCGCCGGGACGCGCCCGGAGCCGGATCCCTCGGGGTTCCGGCGCTGCCGCCGTCCTGCACCGCGCGGGTGAGCACAGGGCGCCGTCGGGTGCCGTGGACGGCCGTACGCCGTCCGTGGCCCGGCGGCGCTTTTCGCTGTCCCGCTCCCCGGCCGGGGGCGGGACACCGGCCGGGCGCGGGAACGCGTCCGGTGGCGGTGGGCCGTCCGGTGGCGGGAGGCTGCAGAAGCACCGTGAAGCTGCCGTCCTGTTGTTCGGCCGTCGTGTTGCGTTCGGTGGTACCGGGCGGCGCGCCGCCGCTGTTTCCCTGACGTCCGCCTGCCCAGGGGTCACGCCGTCATGCCTGCCGGATCGCACGGGAACGGCGCACGGCTCAGCCCTCTCCGCCCGGCGGGCGGCGGGGAGCCGCGCCGTACACGAGCGCGACGGCCAGCACCACGACGGCGGCCACCAGCAGCACTCCCGGGGCGTGCCGGCCCTCGTGCAGCAGCCAGGCGCCCACGAGGCCCCCGGTGAACATCGCGGCCACCGACGCCGTGCGGCGGAGCGCGGGGTGGACGGCTTCGCCCGCTCCGGGTGTCCGTCCCACCGGCGGGCCGTTGAGCAGCGCGGTCAGGGCCCGGGTCTCCACCGTGGTCGGCAGGTCGGGGACGCCCGCCCGGAGCGTGGTGACGTTGCGCAGCCCCATGGCGAGGGCCATCAGCGTGATCAGCGCGTAGCGGTGGGTGGTGAGCGGTTCGCCGGAGCGATCGCTCCCCCAGGCCACGAGGGCGGCGCCGCCCAGGAGGACGGCCTCGGTCAGGAGGCCGCCGAGGAACCAGCGCCGGCGTACCGCGTCCGCCTCGGCCTCCAGCCGGGCGCCGAGGACGGCGCCGACCGCGAACGCGCCGAGGGAGAGCCCCGACGCCGCGGCGGAGAGGCCGCCCTCGCCGGCCAGGGCGAAGCCGAGGAACAGCAGGTTCCCGGTCTGCATCGCCGTGAAGACCTGGCCCAGTGCGAGGAAGCTGACAGCTTCGATCATCCCGGTGGTCACGGTGAGCGCCACCATGGCCACCACCAGGAGCGTTCCGCGTGTCGCCTGCAAGGACGCGGCTCCTTCCCCGGTCCTGGGCCCGGGTCCTGGGCGAGCGGGACGCCCGGTCGCCGCATCCGGCCTCCGCCCGGACACCGTATGCCGGTGCCGGCGGGGGCCGGGGCGACACGCCTGGCCCGCCGCCGGGGAGGCCACGTCCGGGCGTCGGGGCGTGGTGACGGGAGAGCGCGGTGGCGGGGACGGTGTCCGGGCGGCGTCTCCGGGCCGGGTGACGGACCGGCCACGGTCCAGGACCGAGCCGAGCCGGGCCAGGGGCTGATCGATTCCTGGCCCGGGCCGAGTGTGTTCCTGCCCGGGCCGGCCGGCTCCCCCGCCCGGACCGGCTGTGTCCGGGCCGGGCCCGGCCGAGGCTGCGGGGGCGGGCTCGGCGGGGTTCGGTCAGACGAGTTCGCCGCGGTGCCAGACGGCCGAGACGAGCGGCACGCCGGGCCGGTAGGCGAGGTGGACGTGCGAGGGCGCGTCGAGCAGCACCAGGTCGGCGCGGGCGCCGGGGCTGATCCGGCCGACGTCGGTGCGGCGCAGCGCCGCCGCTCCGCCCGCGGTCGCCGACCACACCGCCTCGTCGGGCGTCATGCCCATGTCCCGTACGGCGAGGGCGACGCAGAAGGCCATGGAGCTGGTGAACGAGGAGCCGGGGTTGCAGTCCGGGGAGAGCGCGACCGTGGCGCCCGCGTCGAGCAGCCGGCGCGCGTCGGGGTACGTCGCGCGGGTGGAGAACTCGGCGCCGGGCAGCAGCGTCGCCACCGTCCCGCTCTGGCCGAGGGCGTCGACGTCGGCGTCGGTGAGGTGGGTGCAGTGGTCGGCCGAGGCGGCGCCGAGTTCGACGGCGAGCTGGACTCCCGGACCGTAGGACAGCTGGTTGGCGTGGACCCGGGGGATCAGGCCGCGGGCGGCGCCGGCGGTGAGGATCGCGCGGGCCTGGTCGCCGTCGAAGGCGCCCTGCTCGCAGAAGACGTCGATCCACCGCGCGTACGGAGCGCAGGCGTCGAGCATCGGGCCGGTGACGAGGGCGACGTACGCGGCGGGGTCGTCGGCGAACTCGGGGGCCACGATGTGCGCGCCGAGGAAGGTCACCTCGTCGGTGTGGGCGGCGGCGATGCTCAGCGACCGGGCCTCGTCCTCGGTGGTGAGGCCGTAGCCGGACTTGATCTCGAGGGTGGTGGTGCCCTGGCCGAGGGCCTCCCGCACGTAGCGGGCGGCGTTGGCGTCGAGGACGTTGTTCGAGGCGGCGCGGGTGGCGGCGACGGTGGTGCGGATGCCGCCCGCGGTGTAGCCACGGCCCGACATACGGGCGTTGAACTCCTCGGTGCGGTCGCCCGCGAAGACCACGTGGGAGTGGGAGTCGACGAACCCGGGGAGGGCCGCGCGGCCGCCGGCGTCGACCCGGTTGTCAGTGGCGGGTGCTGAACTGGACGCACCGACCCAGGCGACGCGGTCGTCCTCGATGACGACCGCCGCGTCCTGGATCAGACCGAGGGGGCCCGAGCCGAGGGAGGGGTCGTTGGTGACGAGGCCGGCGATGTGGGTGATGGCGGTGGTGGCCATATGCGCGCTGTGCTCCTTCAGCCGCGGGTGGTTCGGGGTCGGGGCGATCGGACGGGGGCCGGGCGGGCGCGGGGCTGCCGGGGAATCCGGGTTCCGGTCCGTCAGGTGCGCAGGGCCGCGATCGCGTCGGCCAGCGCCGTCGGGACGTCCGGGACGAGCTGGTGGGTTCCGTCGCGGACGATGTGACGGCCCGCCACCACGGTGTGCCGGACATCGGCGTTCGTCGCGGCGAATACCGCGGTCTCGGCACCGAGCCGGGGCACCGGTCCGGCCGTGCGGACGGAGTCCAGTGCGATCGTCGTGAGGTCGGCGAGCCCGCCCTCCTCGATGCGTCCGGCCTCCGTCCAGCCGAGCGAGGCATGGCCCTGTTCGGTGGCGGCCCGCAGCAGTTGGGACGCCGTCCAGTGGCCCCGGGCGCGGGTGCGCAGCCGCTCGTCCAGCTCCATCGCCCGGGCCTCCTCCAGCAGGTCGATGACGGCGTGGCTGTCGCTGCCGAGGCTGAGCCGGCTGCCGGCGTCCTGGAGCCGCTTCGCCGGTCCGATGCCGTCGGCGAGGTCGCGCTCGGTGGTGGGGCACATGCACACGCCGGTGGACGAGCCGCCGAGCAGGGCGATGTCCTCCGCCGAGAGGTGGGTGGCGTGGACGGCGGTGGTGCGGGGGCCGAGGACCCCGTGGTCGGCGAGGAGCCGGGTGGGGGTGACGCCGTGGACGGACCGGCAGCTGTCGTTCTCCGCGGTCTGCTCGGAGAGGTGGACGTGGAGCGGCGCCCGGCGGTCCTGGGCCCACTGGGCGACGGTGCGGAGCTCGGCCGCCGGGACGGCCCGTACGGAGTGGATCGCGGCGCCGATCCGGGCGTGGCCGCCGTGGTCGGCTGCGGCGAGGGCCGAGACCCGCTCCGCCCAGGTCTCGGCGCTGCCGTCGCTGAACCGGAGCTGGTGCCGGTTGGGGGCGACGCCCCGGCCGCGCTTGCCGATGTCGGAGGAGAGATAGCAGGTGTCAAGGAGCGTGATGCGGATGCCGGCCTCGGCCGCGGCGCGGATCAGCGCCTCCCCCATGGCGTTCGCGTTGTCGTACCGCGCGCCGCCGGGGGCGTGGTGCACATAGTGGAACTCGCCGACCGCGGTGACGCCGGCCAGCGCCATCTCGGCGTAGACGGCCCGGGCGAGATCGAAGTAGCTGTCGGGGGTGAGCCCGGCGGCGAACTGGTACATGATCTCGCGCCAGGTCCAGAAGGTGCCGGAGCCGACCTGGACGGTGCCGCGCAGTGCGCGGTGGAAGGCGTGCGAGTGGACGTTGGCCAGCCCGGGGACGGTCAGGCCGCGCAGCGCGACCGATCCCGGGGGCGGGGCCGGCACGCCGGTGCGCACGGCGGTGATCCGCCCGTCGGTGGCCGTGTCGATGATCACTGACGGCTCCACCACGCCGTTCAGCCAGGCGTGTTCCGCCCAGTAGGTCTGCGCCGTCAGCGACACGCGAGGCCCTCCAGTACGTCGGCGAGTGCGCTCACCCCGGCGAGGCAGTCGTCCTCGGCGGCCGTCTCGGCGGGTGAGTGCGAGACGCCCGTGGGGTTCCGTACGAACAGCATGGCGGTGGGCACCGAGGCGGACAAAATACCCGCGTCGTGTCCCGCGCCGGTGGGCAGCACCGGGACGGGGGTGCCGTCCCGGCCCAGCAGGGCCGCGAGCTTGTCCCGGAGGCCGTGCTCGAACTCGACCACGGGGGTGAAGGATTCACGGGTGACGTCGACCGCGACGCCGTCCCGGGCGCCGCGCCCGGTGGCGGCGCGCTCGATCTCGCCGACGACGGCGTCGAGCGTCCCCTCGTCCGGCGCCCGGGAGTCGAGCCAGCCACGGACGAGGGAGGCGATGGCGTTGACGCCGTTGGGTTCCACGGCGACCTTGCCGAACGTGGCGAGCGCGCCGGTCCGCACCGCTGCCGCACGGGCCGCGAGGACCGTCTCGGCATAGGTGAGCATCGGGTCGCGGCGGTCCTCGATCCGGGTCGTCCCCGCGTGGTTGGCCTCGCCCCGGAAGTCGAAGCGCCAGCGGCCGTGCGGCCAGATCGCGGACGCCACCCCGACCGGCGACCCGTCGGGGGCACCGTCGGACGGCAGGGCGAGCGCCCTGCCCTGTTCGACGTGGAGCTCCACGAAGGCGCCGATGCGGGCGAGGCGTTCGGGGTCGGGCCCGATGCCCGCCGGGTCGTATCCGGCGTGCTCCATGGCCTGCGGGAGGCTGACGCCGTCGGCGTCCCGCAGCTCATGGGCCCGCTCCGGGGTGAGCTGTCCGGCGGCGAGCCGGGAGCCGACGCAGGCGAGCCCGAAGCGGGCCCCCTCCTCGTCCCCGAAGTTGGTGATCGCCAGCGGCCGGTCGGGCTGCGCGCCGCGGGCGCGCAGCTCGTCGAGGGCCGCGAAGGACGAGACCACGCCGAGCGGCCCGTCGAACGCGCCGCCGTCCGGCACGGAGTCCAGGTGGGAGCCGGTGACCACGGCGTTCCCGGCCTCCGGGTCGCCCAGCCAGGCCCACTGATTGCCGTTCCGGTCCAGCTCGTAGGCCAGGCCCCGGGACTCGGCCTGGGCCCGGAACCAGGCCCGGCAGTCGGCGTCGGCCCCGGTCCAGGCGTAGCGGCGGTAGCCGCCGGTGGCGGAGCTGCGGCCGATGGGCAGCAGCTCCGCCCACATCTCGTGGAAGGAGGAACTCAACGGGACTCGCCCTCACGCATCGGGACGCGCACGCCGCGCTCCCCGGCGATCTCGTCGGCCCGGTCGTAGCCCGCGTCGACATGGCGGATGACGCCCATGCCCGGGTCGTTGGTCAGCACCCGGCGGATCTTCTCCCCGGCGAGCGCGGTGCCGTCGGCGACCGTGACCTGACCGGCGTGCAGCGAACGGCCCATGCCGACGCCGCCGCCGTGGTGGATCGAGACCCAGGAGGCGCCGGAGGCCACGTTGACCATGGCGTTCAGCAGCGGCCAGTCGGCGATCGCGTCCGAGCCGTCGAGCATGGCCTCGGTCTCCCGGTACGGGGAGGCGACGGAACCGCAGTCGAGGTGGTCGCGGCCGATGGCCAGCGGCGCCCGGAGGGTGCCGTCGGCGACCATCTCGTTGAACCGCTCCCCCGCCCGGTCCCGCTCCCCGTAGCCCAGCCAGCAGATCCGCGCGGGCAGGCCCTGGAAGTGGACCCGCTCCCCGGCCATCCTGATCCAGCGGGCCAGGGACTCGTTCTCCGGGAAGAGGTCGAGCATCGCCTTGTCGGTGGCCGCGATGTCCTTCGGGTCGCCGGACAGGGCCGCCCAGCGGAACGGCCCCTTGCCCTCGCAGAACAGCGGCCGGATGTACGCGGGGACGAAGCCGGGGAAGGCGAACGCCCGCTCGTAGCCCGTGAGCTGGGCCTCGCCGCGGATCGAGTTGCCGTAGTCGAAGACCTCGGCGCCCGCGTCCTGGAAGCCCACCATCGCCTCGACGTGCCGGGCCATGGACTCCCGGGCCCGCTGGGTGAACTCGGCGGGCTTCTCCGCCGCGTAGGACGCCATGTCGGCGAAGTCGACACCGAGCGGGAGGTAGGCCAGCGGGTCGTGGGCGGAGGTCTGGTCGGTGACGATGTCGATCGGCGCGCCCTCGGCGAGCATCCGCGGCAGCAGCTCGGCGGCGTTGCCGAGCAGCCCGATGGACAGCGGCTTGCGGCGGTCGCGGGCGTCGGTGGCCAGGGCGAGCGCGTGCTCCAGGCTGTCCGCCCGGACGTCCAGGAAGCGGTGCTCGATCCGGCGCTCGATGGCGCGCGGGTCGCAGTCGATGCAGATCGCGACACCGTCGTTCATGGTCACCGCGAGCGGCTGGGCGCCGCCCATGCCGCCGAGACCGGCGGTGAGCGTGATCGTTCCGGCCAGGCTGCCGCCGAACTTCTTCGCGGCGACCGCGGCGAACGTCTCGTAGGTGCCCTGGAGGATGCCCTGGGTGCCGATGTAGATCCAGGAACCGGCCGTCATCTGGCCGTACATGGTCAGGCCGAGGGCTTCGAGCCGCCGGAACTCCTCCCAGTTGGCCCAGTCGCCCACCAGGTTGGAGTTGGCGATCAGCACCCGCGGCGCCCACTCGTGGGTCTGCATGACGCCGACCGGACGGCCGGACTGGACGAGCATCGTCTCGTCCTGCTTCAGCGTCCGCAGGGTGCGGACCATGGCGTCGAAGGAGCGCCAGTCGCGGGCCGCCTTGCCGGTGCCGCCGTAGACCACGAGCCGGTCCGGGTGCTCGGCCACCTCGGGGTCGAGGTTGTTCTGCAGCATCCGCAGGGCGGCCTCCTGCTGCCACCCCAACGTGCTCAGTTCCGTACCACGCGGCGCTCGCACGGGTCGCGGTCCTGACATCGGCACTGCCTCCCTGCCATCGGTCCGCGCCCGTCCGCCGGAGGCGGGGACCGGACCCTACTGAGTCGGACACTTCTGCATGGGCACCGGTGAATGCGGCACCTTTGAATAGGGCACTGCACATACTCCTTGGGTGAATAGGCGTAGTCAACAGGGAGAGGCGGTGGCACGGCGGGAAGGCGCGGCGCCACGGCGGGAAATCCTGCGGCTCTGTTGCCGGCCGGCGGGGTGGGAGGGGCGGGGGTGGTGGTGTGCGTCGGGCTGGGTGGTGCGGGTCGGGGGGTGCGCCTCGGGGGGGCGCCTCGGGGGGGCGGTGCGCCTCGGGTGGGAGGGCGTGGCCCGTGGGCCACCGCCCCGGCCGGACGGGGTCGCTCCGGCCGGGGACGTGCCGGCGCTACAGGGTGAAGCCGGACGGGAACGGGTCCGAGGGGTCCAGCAGGTACTGGCCCATCCCGGTGATCCACGCGCGGCCGGTGACGGTCGGGACGACGGCCTCCCTCCCGCCGACCTGTGCCGTGCCGACCAGACGGCCGGTGAAGCGGGTGCCGATGAACGACTCGTTGACGAAGTCCCGGTGCAGCGGCAGGTCGCCGCGGGCGTGGAGCTGCGCCATGCGGGCGCTGGTGCCGGTGCCGCACGGTGAGCGGTCGAACCAGCCGGGGTGGATGACCATGGCGTTCCGGGCGTGGCTGAGGGGGGTGGGGGCGAGAGCGGATGCGGGGTCAGTGAATTCCGGTGCTGTGGATTCCGGTGCTGTGGATTCGGGGGCTGTGGATTCGGGGTGGCCGGTGCCGGAGGGGGTGGCTCCGGGTGCTGTGGTTCCGGGCACCCCCGTTCCGGGGGCCGCCGTTCCGGGCACCGCCGTTCCAGGGGCCGCCGTTCCAGGGGCCGCCGTTCCAGGGGCCGCCGTTCCAGGGGCCGCCGTTCCAGGGGCCGCCGTTCCAGGGGCCGCCGTTCCCGGCGCCGTGAACTGGACGTGGTGGCAGCCCGAGATCGCCGGGTCCTCCCGGTGCACCGGCCGCCGCTCCTTGTTGATCGCCGCCATGAGGTCGAGGCCCACGGCGAGGATCCGGTCCTTGTGCTCCCGGGAGAACGGGATGCCGAGCCGTTCGAGCGGAACGACGGCGTAGAAGTTGCCGCCGTACGCCATGTCGTAGCGGACCTCCCCCAGGCCGGGCACCCGGACGGCCGCGTCCAGCTCGTCCGCGTACGACGGCACGTTCCGCAGCGTGACGTGCTCCGCCCGCCCGTCCCGGACGGCCACCCCGACCTCGACGAGACCGGCGGGCGTGTCCAGCCGCACCGTGGTCACCGGCTCGGTCACCTCGACCATGCCGGTCTCCACCAGCACCGTCGCCACCCCGATCGTGCCGTGCCCGCACATCGGCAGACAGCCGGAGACCTCGATGAACAGCACGCCCCAGTCCGCGTCCGGCCGCGTCGGCGGCTGGAGGATCGCGCCGCTCATCGCCGCATGGCCGCGCGGCTCGTTCACCAGCAACCGGCGGATGTGGTCGAGGTGTTCGACGAAGTACCGGCGCCGGGCCGCCATCGTGTCGCCGGGGATCGGACCGACCCCGCCGGTGACGACCCGGGTGGGCATCCCCTCGGTGTGCGAGTCGACCGCGCTGAAGTACCGGGCCGCTCGCATCAGTCGGCCTCCGTCGGGGTCGGGCCGGGCGTCCTGGAGGTCGGTCCGGCCGCGCCGGGCATCGACTCGGACGGGTTGGGCACCGGCCCGGACGAGTTGGGCAGCGGCCCGGCTTCGGAGGGCAGCGGCCCGGCCTCGAACCGCTCCAGTGACGCGATGGCCTGCCGCAGGTCCGCGTCGAGCCGGGCGAGGGGCTCCCCGGTCAGCGGACCGCGCGGCGGGCGGCTCGGGCCGCCGTACCGGCCGACGAGGTCCATCCCGCGCTTGACGGCCTGCACGAACTCGGTGCGCGAATCCCACCGGAAGGCCGCGACCAGGGGTTCGTAGAGCGCCCGCGCCTCAGTGAGCTTTCCCGCCCGCGCCAGGTCGTAGAGGCGTACGCACTCGGCGGGGAAGACGTTCGGGAAACCCGCGAACCAGCCGGTGGCCCCCATCAGCAGGGCCTCCAGCACCAGGTCGTCGGCGCCGGCGACGACGGCGAGCCGCGGTGCCTGCTCCTGGATGTGCAGGATGCGGCGGATGTCCCCGGAGAACTCCTTGATCGCCACGACGTTGTCGATCGCGGCGATCTCGCGCAGCATCTCGGGGGTCAGGTCGACCCTGGTGTCGATCGGGTTGTTGTACGCCATGACCGGCAGGCCCGCCTTCGCCACCTCGGTGAAGTGGTGGACCACCTCGGCGGTGCCGGCCCGGTACATCGTCGGCGGCAGGACCAGCACCCCGTCCGCGCCGTCCTCGGCGGCGAGTTCGGCCCAGTGGCGGGCCTGGTGGGCGCCGGGTCCGTGGGCTCCGACGACGACGGCCGCGTCCCGGCCGACCGCCTCGACGGCCGTCCGGGCGACGGCGCGGCGCTCGGCGTCGGTGAGCGAGGAGTACTCCCCGAGGGAGCCGTTGGGGCCCACGCCGTCGCAGCCGTTGTCGACCAGCCAGCGGCAGTGCTCGGCGTAGCGGTCGAGGTCGGGGCGGAGGGCGGCGGGGGCGGTGGGGGCCTCGGTGTAGGGGAGGGCGGTTGCGACGATGACGCCGGTGAGGGGGTGGGGGTTGGGGGTGCGGTGGCCGGGGTTGCGGGTGTGGGCGGTGTCGGGGGGCATGGTGGTGGTCCTCCTCGGGCGGGGTGTGGGTGCGCGGGAGTGTGGTGCGGGGTGGTTCTGGTTGCGGGGTGGTTCCGACTGCGGGGTGGTTCCGGACTGCGGAGCGCCGGGTGGGGCGTGTCTCGGGGGCGGGGTGGGGCGGGTTCCCCTGCGGGGTGCGGGGTGCGGGATCGGTGCCTGTGCCGGTTTGTTGGTGCGGGTCGTCGCGGGTTTCGGGGGCGGGGGGGGGGGGGGGGGGGGGGGGGGGGGGGGGGGGGGGGGGGGGGGGGGGGGGGG
>NZ_JBYITE010000037.1:0-71379 GCF_057709105.1 Streptomyces sp. bgisy100 | reverse complement strand
CCGGAACCCCCCACCCCGCAGGCCCCGGCCCCCGCACCACACCCGCGCCCGGCGCTCCGACCCCGCAACCCGGGACGGCACCCGCGCCCGGCGCTCCGACCCCGCAACCCGGGACGGCACCCGCGCCCGGCGCTCCGACCCCGCAACCCGGGACGGCACCCGCGCCCGGCGCTCCGACCCCGCAACCCGGGACCACACCCGCGCCCGGCGCTCCGACCCCGCAACCCGGGACGGCACCCGCACCCCGCGCTCCGAACCCGTCACTCCAGGACGGCACCCGCACCCCGCGAACCGAGCACGAGCCCGCACCCGGAACCCGTCCGGCAGGACTGAAGCACCCCGGGCTCAGGCACACATACCGGCAACGAACCCCGGCCGCCGGCTTCCGGAACCGGCGACCCCCGAACGGCAACCCCTCAGATGCGTCGGCAGCTCTGAGAGAAGTCCCCGTCGGCCGGCCCCGACCGGACCCGACCCCGACCGGACTCAACCCGATCCGGGTTCACCCCGGCCCAGCCCGACCCGCCCCGGCCGCCCCACACGCGGGCGTGCGCCCCCAAGAACGCGCCCCGGCACCGCACAGCCGAACCAGCCGCGTCTCATCCCCCTACACCCACCCCTCCCCCTGGGATATCCGTATCGCGTCGACCCGATTCCGCGCCCCGGTCTTGCGCGTGATGGCGGACATGTAGTTGCGCACCGTGCCGTTGGACAGATGCAGTCCGCGCGCTATCTCGGCGACCGTCGCGCCCTCCGCCGCCAGCGACAGCACGCTCAACTCGCGTGGTGTCAGCGGCATCTCGGCGGCCTGCAGAAAGCCGAAGGCGAGCGACTCGTCCACGAAGCGCTCGCCCGCCGCGACCTTCCGTATGCCCTCCAGTAATCGCTGCGGCCCGGCGTCCTTGTTGACGTAGCCCAGGGCGCGCGCCTCGAAGGCCCGCCGGAGCAGCCCGGGTCTCGCCACGGTCGCCAGCACCAGCAGGGCGGCTCCGGTTCCGGTCATGCGCCGGGCGAGCTCGGCGGCGGCACTCAGTGTGCGCGAACCCGGGCAGTCGACATCCACGATGCAGACGTGAGGCTGCAGAGACCGCGCCATCCCCGGTGCGGTCTCCCACGGCGCGGACGCGACATCGAGGTCGCCTTCCTTCCGCAGCAGGGCGGCCAGCGCGGACCGCAGAAGGCTCGTGTCGTGCACCAGGAGTACCCGGATCACATCTCCCCCTTCACCTAGTCGACGCAGCGCTCCCCGCGCTGTCGTCGCAATTTCATACATCCGGATGCCCCGTCCTGGAGGCGAGAACCGGCCATGAGGGGGCGCAGGGGCGCACGCATGCTTCCCTGTGCGCCCGGCGCGCGACGGGGCATCGCACGCCCCTGCGGATGAGCTGCTGTGCTCCCGGTGAGCCAGGTTCCGGGCCGAGCCGCCACTGCCTCGGCACCCGCCGGACAGAGGGGCCGCCACCCCGGGCTCCCCAGGCCCGCGAGCGACATCACACCCCGAGCCGCCGCACCCCCGACCCACCGCACCCCCGACCCACCGGAAACCCGAACCCCCGGAAACCCGACCCACCGCAAGGCCTGGCTCCCAGAACAGCCGGTCCGCCTTACCCCGAACCCCCGCAAGCTCGAACCCCGGCCCCCAGAACAGCCGGTCCGCGGCCACACACCGGCCGTCGCCAACCCGCACCGCCACACCCCGGGCCTCGCGAAACCCCGACCGACCGCGGCCCCGGCCACCCCGGCGGACCCGCTCAGGCAACCCGCCCCCGGCGGACCCACTCCGGCGGACCCACTCCGGCGGACCCGCCCCGGCGGACCCACCCCCGAACTACCCCCGCCCCACCGGTCCGATCAACCCGCACACCGTCTCGATGTCCACCTTGACCTGGGCGATCGAGGCCCGCCCCGACAGCCAGGTGATCAGCGCCGAGTGCCAGGTGTGCTCGATGACGCGGACCACGGACAGCTGCTCGGGGGTGGGCGCGTCCGCCAGCCCCATGGCATCGAGGATGATCGCGGTGGTCAGCCGGGAGACGGTGTCGACCTCGGCGCTGACCGAGCGGTCGGCGAAGGTCAGGGCCCGCACCATGGCCTCCGCGAGGTGCGGTTCGCGCTGCATGGCGCGGAACGCCCGCATCAGGGTCTGGGCGACCCGGGCCGCCGGCTCGTCCTCGGTCGGCGGACGCTTCCGCAGCGTCTCCTGGAGCTGCTGGAGCTGGTCCTGCATGGTCGCGACCAGCAGATGGATCTTGGAGGGGAAGTAGCGGTAGAGCGTGCCCAGGGCGACGCTGGAGAGCTCCGCGACCTCGCGCATCTGCACGGCCTCGAAGCCGCCGCGGCCGGCCAGCTGGGCGCTCGCGTGCAGAATCCGACGGCGGCGAGCTTCCTGACGTTCCGTCAGGGGCGGGGAGGACGGCTTGGGTTCAGTGGTCATGTGTCCCATTCCGTTTCCGTGACATCCGTGGATTGCGTCGAAGGCTGCGGAGGACCCGGGTCCGCCCGGGACCCCTCTGGCCTGGGGCTCGGGGGCCCACCGGCAGGATCCGGACAGCATGGCAGGGGTCGCGCCGTGGCGCGAATCACCTGATCGAGCCCTTCCGGGTCCGCTACCTGCCGGTAGATTCGATGCTCCTTGAACGATCAAGTCTGTAACTTGTTCTAGATTAGCGCGAGCGGTTACGCTCCGGCAGAACTGCAGTCAGAAGGGGGCCGAGAGTGACCGCTGAGGCCGTGCAGGCAGCCGCGCGTCGCCCCCTTGGCGGGGTGTCCGCGGCCGACGGCGACCGCCCGTTGCGGATCGCGCTGCTGACCTACAAGGGGAACCCGTTCTGCGGGGGACAGGGCGTGTACGTCCGCCACCTCTCCCGCGAGCTGGCCCGGCTCGGGCACACCGTCGAGGTGATCGGTGCCCAGCCGTACCCGGTCGTCGACGAGGGCGTCACCCTCACCGAGCTGCCCAGCCTGGACCTCTACCGGCAGCCCGACCCGTTCCGCACCCCCCGGCGCGGCGAGTACCGGGACTGGATCGACGCCCTCGAAGTGGCGACCATGTGGACCGGCGGTTTTCCGGAGCCGCTCACCTTCAGCCTGCGCGCCCGCCGCCACCTCGCGGCCCGTCGCGGCTCCTTCGACGTCATCCACGACAACCAGACCCTCGGCTACGGGCTGCTCGACGCCGGCCGGCTGGGCGCCCCGCTGGTCACCACGATCCACCACCCGATCACCGTCGACCGGCGGCTCGACCTCGACGCCGCCACCGGCTGGAAGGGCCGGCTGTCGGTGCGCCGCTGGTACGGCTTCACCCGGATGCAGAAGCGCGTCGCCCGCCGCCTGCCGTCCGTCCTCACCGTCTCCGGCTCCTCGCGGCAGGAGATCGTGGACCACCTCGGTGTGCGCGAGGACCGCATCCACGTGGTGCACGTCGGCGCGGACACCGCCCTCTTCTCGCCCGACCCGGCCGTGCCCGAGATACCCGGCCGGATCGTCACCACCTCCAGCGCCGACGTCCCCCTCAAGGGGCTGATCCACCTGATCGAGGCGCTGGCCAAGCTCCGTACCGAGAACCCCCGGGCCCACCTGGTCGTCGTCGGCAAGCGCGCCGAGGACGGACCGGTCGCCGCCGCCATCGAGCGGTACGGCCTCACCGGCGCCGTGGAGTTCGTCAAGGGCATCACCGACGAGGAGCTGGCGGATCTGGTCCGCGGTGCCCAGGTCGTCTGCGTGCCCTCGCTCTACGAAGGCTTCTCGCTGCCCGCCGCCGAGGCCATGGCCACCGGCACCGCGCTCGTCGCCACCACCGGCGGCGCCATTCCCGAGGTCGCCGGACCCGACGGCGAGACCTGCCTGGCCGTGCCGCCCGGTGACGCCGGAGCCCTGGCCGGCGCCCTCGGCCGCGTCCTGGACGACGACGACCTGCGGCGCAGACTCGGCGCCGCGGGCCGTGAGCGCGTCCTGAGCCGCTTCACCTGGGAGCAGGCCGCGCGCGGCACCGCCGAACGCTACCGCGAAGCCATCGTGCGACAGGCCCGGACCGCACCCGCCGCCTGAGCCCGACCCCCGGGCCCCCGACGTCCCCACCCAGCAACGACCCGCCGGACGAAAGCAGACGCCTGTGCTGACCGTCGACTTCACCCGCTTCCCGCTCGCCGCAGGCGACCGCGTGCTCGATCTGGGCTGCGGCGCCGGCCGGCACGCCTTCGAGTGCTACCGGCGGGGCGCGAAGGTCGTCGCCCTCGACCGCAACGCCGAGGAGATCCGCGAGGTCGCCACCTGGTTCGCCGCCATGAAGGAGGCCGGGGAGGCCCCCGCGGGCGCGGAGGCCACCGCGATGGAGGGCGACGCGCTGGCGCTGCCCTTCCCCGACGACAGCTTCGACGTCGTGATCATCTCCGAGGTCATGGAGCACATACCCGACGACAAGGGCGTGCTCGCCGAAATGGTCCGGGTCCTCAAGCCGGGCGGCCGGATCGCCGTGACCGTGCCGCGCTACGGCCCGGAGAAGATCTGCTGGGCCCTCTCCGACGCGTACCACGAGGTCGAGGGCGGCCACATCCGCATCTACCGCGCCGACGAACTCCTGCGGAAGATGCGCGAGGCCGGACTCCGCCCGTACGGCACCCACCACGCGCACGGCCTGCACTCGCCCTACTGGTGGCTCAAGTGCGCCTTCGGCGTGGACAACGACAAGGCCCTGCCGGTCAAGGCGTACCACCAGCTGCTGGTCTGGGACATCATGAAGAAGCCGCTGGCCACCCGGGTCGCCGAGCGCGCCCTGAACCCGCTGATCGGCAAGAGCTTCGTGGCGTACGCGACCAAGCCGCACACCCCCAAGGGCGCCCTCGGCGACGGACCGGAGGCACAGGCGTGACGAGCCCCGGCCGCACCGAACGCCTCGTCCTGCCGGGAGTACTGACCGCAGGACAGGCCGCACAGACCGTGGCGGGCATTCTCGCCGTACAGCGCGCCGACGGCGCCATCCCCTGGTTCCGCGGGCACCACCTCGACCCGTGGGACCACGTCGAGGCCGCCATGGCGCTGGACGCCGCCGGCGAGCACGACCGCGCCGCGGCCGCCTACCGCTGGCTCGCCGACCACCAGAACGCCGACGGCTCCTGGTACGCGGCGTACCCCGACCGCACCGACGGCGTGGCCGCCGACGACCCCACCGACCGCGGGCGCGAGACCAACTTCGTCGCCTACGTGGCCGTCGGCGTCTGGCACCACTACCTCTCCACCGGCGACGACGCCTTCCTGGACCGGATGTGGCCCACCGTCTACGCCGCCGTCGAGTTCGTCCTCGCGCTGCAGCAGCCCGGCGGACAGATCGGCTGGAAGCGGGAGGACGACGGGACGCCCGTGGCGGACGCCCTGCTGACCGGCTCCGCCTCCATCCACCAGGCCCTGCGCTGCGCCCTGGCCGTCGCCGAGCAGCGCGGGGACGCGCAGCCCGACTGGGAGCTCGCGGCGGGCTGGCTCGGCCACGCCATCCGCCGGCACCCGGAGCGGTTCCTCGACAAAAACCGGTTCTCCATGGACTGGTACTACCCGGTGCTCGGCGGCGCCGTCACCGGGCCGCAGGCCAAGGAGCGCATCGAGGCCGAGTGGGACCGCTTCGTCGTCCCCGGCCTCGGGGTGCGCTGCGTCTCCGACCGGCCCTGGGTCACCGGCGGCGAGAGCTCCGAACTCGCCCTTGCGCTCTGGGCGATGGGCGAGTCCGACCGCGCGGTGCAGATCCTCCGGTGGATCCAGCACCTGCGGTCCGGCAACGGGATGTACTGGACGGGCTACGTCTTCGAGGACGACGCGGTGTGGCCGGAGGAGCTCACCTCCTGGACCGCGGGGTCTCTGCTGCTCGCCGTCGCCGCGCTCGGCGGGGACGAGGCGACGACGGCGGTCTTCGGCGGCGAACGGCTGCCGTCCGGCCTCGAACCGGACTGCTGCTGAGCGCGGCCGTACGGCGGCTGCTGAGCGCGGTCGTCCAGCGACGCGGGTGACGGCGGGCCGGCCGGCAGCCGGTTGACGGGCTCGGCCGGTCACGCGAGGCGGGAGCGGACCGGCCGGGAACGGGACGGCCCGGGAACGGGACGGAACCGGCCCGGGGAGACGGAAAGACGAGGCGCCGGGCCGGCGCCGGAGTTCCGCTCCGGCCGGCTGCTCAGACGCGGCGCAGCCGGCCGGCGACCGCGTGCCCGATGAAGAGGTACACCACGGCCGGAAGACCGTAGTTCAGCAGCACACGCAGCCAGTCGGGGTCCACGGTGAACAGGTCGTGGGACCAGCCGGCGAGCCAGTGGGCGGCACCCTGGACGAAGTCGACCAGGTCGTTGGCCCGGTTCGCGTCGAGCCAGTACATGACGATCCACAGGCCGAGGATCACGGCGGCGATGTCCGCGATGGCGGCCAGGATCGTGGCAGCGGTGTTGCTTCCTGAGCTGTGGCGTCTCGACATGGAACTCGTGTTGCCACTTCCGTTCGGGGGAAACCCGCGGCGTGAGTTGACGGGCGTGGTCCGTCGGGGGCGGGGCGCCCCGTGCCGCCGTGGCCGGCACCGCACCGTTCGCCGGTCCGGGGCGCGGACGGCGGGCCCCGTCCGGCACCCGCGGCCGGTCACCGCCCGCCCGGCGGACGGCCGGTGGCCCGTGTCGGCTCGCCCCCGGCCGGTCAGGTGTTCAGCTCGGCCAGCACCTGGAGCGTCATCGGGTCGGGTGCGGTGACCAGGAGGTCCGTCACCCGTCCCTTGCGCCAGAGTTCGAGCCGTTCGGCGATCCGCTCCGGCGGTCCGACCAGCGATATCTCGTCCGCGAACGCGTCCGGCACCGCCTCCACCGCCTCCGCCCTGCGGCCTTCGAGGAAGAGCCGCTGGATGCGGCGCGCCTCCTCCTCGAAGCCCATCCGCGCCATCAGGTCGGCGTGGAAGTTGCGGGCCGCGTGCCCCATCCCGCCGATGTAGAAGCCGAGCATCGCCTTGACGGGCAGCAGTCCCTCGGCCACGTCGTCGCAGACCTGGGCGCGGGCCATCGGCGCCACCATGAAGCCCTCGGGGGCGTCCGCGAGCGACGCCTCGTAGACCTCGGTGCGCAGCGGCGACCAGTACAGCGGCAGCCAGCCGTCGGCGATCCGGGCGGTCTGGGCGATGTTCTTCGGGCCCTCGGCGCCGAGGAGCACCGGCAGGTCGGGGCGGAGCGGATGCGTGATCGGCTTCAGCGGCTTGCCGAGGCCGGTGGCGCCGGCACCGCCGTAGGGGTGGGAGTGGAAGCGGCCGTCCAGCTCCACCGGGCCCTCGCGGCGCAGCACTTGGCGTATGACGTCCACGTACTCGCGGGTCGCGGTCAGCGGGCTCGCCGGGAACGGCCGCCCGTACCAGCCCTCGACCACCTGCGGACCGGACAGACCCAGCCCCAGCATCATCCGCCCGCCCGAGAGGTGGTCCAGGGTCAGTGCGTGCATCGCGGTGGCGGTGGGGGTGCGGGCGGACATCTGCGCGACGGCGGTGCCCAGCCGGATGCGCGAGGTGTGGGCGGCGATCCAGGTCAGGGCGGTGAACGCGTCGGAGCCCCAGGCCTCCGCCGTCCATACCGAGTCGTAGCCGAGCCGCTCGGCCTGGACGGCGAGTTCGACGTGGCCGGGGTCGGGTCCGCGTCCCCAGTAGCCGAGCGCGAGGCCGAGTCGCATGCCGTACCCCTCCCCGTGTGACCCTGTGAGGCACAAGAACTGACGTTACGTCAGATCGCTAGCCGACGTGCCGACTCTACGGGGGCCCCGACGCGCAGGCAACGGCCCCTCGCGAACCGGCCGCGGCCGCACGGGGGAGGCCACCGTGCCGGCGGGCCGGTGCGGGACCGCGGGGCTTCGAGGGCGTGGGGCTACGGGCTGTGGTGCTTCAGGGCCGTGGTGATTCGAGGCCTCAGGGGCGCGAGGCGGACACCGGCGCCGGGGCCGGATACGCCGACGGCCCCCCGCCCGGGAGGGGCGAGGGGCCGTGCGTGAGTCCGGCCGTGGCCGGTTCAGCCGCGCTGAATGCCGGTCGTGTCCTGCAGGACGCCGCGCCGGCCGTCCTGCGTCTGCGCGATGAGCGCCGCTCCCCGCTGGTCGACCGCCAGGTACCAGGTGCCGGGCGCCAGCTCGGCGATCGGCGTCGGCGAGCCGTCCTCGGCGTACAGCGGGCGGGAGACCGGCACCGCGAACCAGAACGGGGCGAACTCGCCGCCGGCCGGCGCCTGGCCGCCCTGCGTACCGGCCGCCGGGCCGGGCTGGGCCGCCTGCTGCTGACCGCCGTAGGGCTGCTGGGCGGTGGGCTGGCCCGCCTGCGCACCGTACGGGGACGGGGCCGCCTGCTGGCCCGGGTAGCCGTAGCCCTGCGTCGGCGCCGCACCGTACGGAGAAGGTGCCTGCGGCCGGGGCGCGCCCATCAGCGCGGCCTGGAGCGCCGGGATGCGGGTGTTGAGCACGGCACCCGCGGCGAGCGCGACAGCGGCGATCACTCCGAGGATCTGGCCGACGCCGTTGTCCGCGGGCAGCCCGCCCATGAGCGTCCACAGCCCGGTCCAGGCGGCGAACACCGCGAGCGCCAGGCCCCACTGGTCCAGCCCCAGGCCGGCGATCTTGCGCCCGGCGGGCAGGAAGCGGGCGCCGACGATCAGGCCGGCGGCGATGATGCCGGCCAGGTAGAGCGAGGGGAGTACCGGGAACAGATCCGAGTCCCACGCGTTCGTGCTGCAGAACTCGGTGTCGCAGGAGTAGAAGTCGAGGAACGAGGCGATGAACAGCAACACCGCTGCTCCGATCACCACGCCGTCGCCTCGAGTGAGGGAGCGGATGTTCACGTGTTAATCCTTATTCGGTCTCGTCGGTGTCGCTGTCGCCGGTACGCGTGGGCGTGCGGCGCGGGGGTGGGCCCCATCGTACGGATGAATGTAGCGGGCAGTTGCGCGGGGTGTCCGCCACGTCACACACGTCGGTGATTTCCCCTCTTCCCCGCCAATTCCCCGTTGAGTCGATGATTCCTACTTCTTCAGGAAATCCTCGATACCGTTTGCGATGCCCCGGGCCGCGTTCTGCCGCCATTTCGAACTGGTCAGATCGGCCGCGTCGTCGGGGTCGCGCATGTTGCCGCACTCGATGAACACCTTCGGCACCGTTGACAGGTTGAGCCCGCCGAGGTCGGACCGGACGTCCAGGCCGGTACCCCCGCCGATGTAGTTGGACGGGCGGCTGCCGGTCTCGCGGACGAACATGCCGGCGATCCGCTCGCCGAGTTCACGGGAGGGTTTGACGATGCCGGAGGTGTCGGCGTCGCCGCCCCGGACGGACGCCGGGAGAATGACGTGGAAGCCGCGGTTGCCGGTCACCGACCCGTCCGCGTGGACCGAGACGACGGCGTCGGCCTTCGCCTTGTTACCGATCCGGGCGCGCTCGTCCACACAGGGCCCGTACGGACGGTCGTTGTCCTGGGTCATCTTCACCGTCGCGCCGCGGTCCGCGAGCAGGGTCCGGATACGCCGCGAGACATCGAGGGCGAAGGCCGCCTCGCTGTAACCGGAGTTGGTGGCGGCGCCGGTGGTGTCGCACTCCTTGCGGTGCGTACCGATGTCCACCGACTCGGCGATCTCGCCGGTGTGATCGCGGTTGTGGAGGTTGTGGCCGGGGTCGACCACCACGACCTTGCCGGCCAGTGGGCCGTCGGGTGCGGGGGAGTCGCCCCGCTGCCCCGCGCCGTCACCACCGCCGGAGCCCGTCCCGCCGCGGCTCTTGTCCGGGCCGGGCCGGGAAGCGCCGGCCGAGGGAGCCTGCCGCGACGGCTTCACCTCGCCGCCCTCCGGTGTGCGGCCGTCGGTCCGGGCCGCCGCGGACGGCCGGGACACGGCCTCCTTCGCCCGGCCGTCGTCCGTCCCGCCGATCGCCTGCCAGCCCAGCCAGCCGGCGAAGCAGGTCGGGACGAATACGGACAGAACGATGAGCGCGGTGCCGCCGGGGCTGCGCGGGGGCGAGGGAGGGCTGCCGTTGGACACTCCGTGATGCTAGGGCATCTTCCGGGCGCCTCTCTCGCCCGCGAGCAAGCTGCCCCCTCTCGCCCGCGTGCAAGCTGCTCCCTGTCGGGGCGGTGCCGGCTCCTTCGGTGTGGCGGCACCCCGCCCGGCTCCGTCCGGACCGTTCAGACGCCCGTCCCGGTGCGCCGCAGGACATGCAGGGAGCCCGCCCGGGAGACCTCGCTGAAGCCCCCGGACTCCAGGGCCCGCCGGTAGATCCGGTACGGCGCCTGACCGCCGTCGGCCGGGTCCGCGAACACGTCGTGGATGACCAGCAGGCCGTCCGGGGCGACGTGCGGGGCCCACCCCTCGTAGTCGGCCGTCGCGTGCTCGTCGGTGTGGCCGCCGTCGATGAAGACCAGCCCGAGCGGCATCCCCCACAGCGCCGCCACCTGCGGGGACCGGCCGACCACCGCGATGACGTGGTCCTCCAGCCCGGCGTGGAACAGGGTGCGCCGGAACGTGGGCAGGGTGTCCATCCGGCCGACCTCCGGATCCACGACGTCCGCGTCGTGGTACTCCCAGCCGGGCTGCTGCTCCTCGGAGCCGCGGTGGTGGTCGACGGTGACGGCGACCGTGCCGCCCTCGCGCGCGGCGTCGGCCAGCAGCAGGGTCGAGCGGCCGCAGTAGGTGCCGACCTCCAGCAGCGGGAGACCGCGGACGGCGGCCTCGGCGGCCGCCTCGTACAGGGCCAGGCCCTCGTCCACCGGCATGAAGCCCTTGGCCGCCTCGAACGCGGCGAGTATCTCCGGCTTGGGGCCCGAGCTCATGGGGGTCCTCCTGGTCGTACGGCTGTGACCGCCCATGCTGCCCGATCGCCTGCGGCGGGAGCCGGGTGGGTAGGCGTTGCGCGGGCCCGGGGCGGGCCTCCGGGCTCCTACGCTGAACCGGCCCGAACTGATCGCAGGATCGCAGGAGGGAAGCACCATGACCCCATCTCTGCCGGGAGGCATGCCGGAGGCGGCACCGAAGGCCCCGACGGGAACCGCGTCGGAAGCCGTCCCGCGGCCCGTGTCCGGCCCGCCCCTCCCGGAGCCGGACCTGGCGGTGCCCGAGCCGGAGCCCGCCCCGGTGATCCCCGACTTCCCGGGCCGCGGGCGGCGCGTCCTGGTCACCGGGGCGGCCCGGGGCGTCGGGCGGGCGGTGGCCCATGCGTTCGCGGCCAACGGAGACCAGGTCGCCGTCCACTACGGGACCAGTCGCGAGGAGGCCGAGGCGACCCTCGCCGGCCTGCCGGGCTCGGGGCACGCCCTGGTCGGCGGCGACTTGTCGGACCCGGAGGAGACCGAGGCGCTCGTCGACGCGGCGGCCCGGGCGCTCGGCGGCCTCGACGTGCTGGTGAACAACGCGGCCATCATGGCCCCGCACCCGCCGGCCGCCACGCTCTACGCCGAGTGGTCCGCCGCGTGGCAGCGGCACACGGCCGTCAACGTGGTGGGCACGGCGAACGCCAGCCATCTCGCCGCCCAGCGGATGATCGCCCAGCGGACGGGCGGGCGGATCGTCAACATCGGCTCGCGCGGCGCGTTCCGGGGCGAGCCCGATCATCCGGCGTACGGGGCGACGAAGGCCGCCGTGCACGCGCTCGGCCAGTCCCTGGCCGTGGCCCTGGCGCCGTACGGCATCGCGGTGGCCTCGGTCGCGCCCGGGTTCGTCGAGACCGAGCGGGTCGCCCACCGGCTCACCGGGCCGGAGGGCGAGGACATCCGGGTGCAGAGCCCGTTCGGGCGGGTCGCCCGGCCCGGCGAGGTCGCGGACGCGGTGCTGTGGCTCGCGTCGCCGCAGGCGCAGTGGGCTTCGGGGACGGTGCTCGATCTCAACGGGGCGTCGTATCTGCGGACCTGAGGGGGCGAGGGCGTCGCCGGTCCCCGGGTGCGGGCTCGGTGCCGCTGGGTGCGGGGGGCCGTGACCGGGTGCGGGCTCTCGCGCGGGTGGTGGGTGGTGCCGGGTGCCGGGGCCTGCGGGGTGGGGGGGTTCCGGAACGTATATTTACGGCCCTGGGGGCCACAAATACACGGAAGCTTCCGGAACCCCCCACCCCTCCGGCCCCGTCCCCCTCCCGCGCGTCGGCGGCTCTCCCTCGGTGGTGTGTTGGTGGCCCCGGCGCTGTGCGTTCGGGTGTCACGGTCCTCTCGTCTCGTCAGTGGCTTTCCGGGGTGGCAACTGCGTGGTTCGGGTGTCGGCGCCGAACGGCGTTCTGCGGTGCGGGTGTCAGGTGACATCCGTCGTGCGGGAGAGCGATTCCGGCCCGGTGTCAGCGGTCTTCCCAAGTGTCGGGCGCTGCGTTATACATGGGGCCCATCGGCTAGAACGCGTTCTAGGCCTGCTCCGGGCCGGACGCGTTGTTCGGGCCGACTTCGGACGACCCCGGTGCGACCGACGGTGCGGACGGCCGTGCCGGGGTCCCCCACACCCACCCGTGGTGAAGGAGCAGACCCGATGCCCATCGACGTCGGACAGGCCCTCTCGGCCGAGCCCCGCCGGACGGATCTCGCCTGGGACCACAAGGACATCCAGCTCTACCACCTCGGTGTGGGCGCGGGGATCCCCGCCACCGCCCCGGACGAACTCCGCTACACGCTGGAGAGCAGGCTGCACGTCCTGCCCAGCTTCGCCACCGTCGCGGGCGGGGCCCTGGCGGCCGCCGGGGGACTGTCCTCGCCCGGGATCGACGTCGACCTCGCCTCCGTACTGCACGGTGGCCAGCGCATCGAACTGCACCGGCCGATCCCCGTGCGCGGCACGGCCGTTCAGACCTCCCGGATCGCCGCGGTGTACGACAAGGGGAAGGCGGCGGTCATCGTGCTGCGCTCCGCCGCGGCCGACGACGACGGAACGCTGTGGACCAGCGACACCCAGATCTTCGTCCGGGGCGAAGGCGGCTTCGGTGGTGAGCGGGGGCCCTCCGGCCGGCTCGAAACCCCCGGCCGGGAGCCGGACCGGACCGTCGAGCGCCCGATCCGCGAGGACCAGGCGCTGCTCTACCGGCTCTCCGGCGACTGGAACCCGTTGCACGCCGACCCCGAGTTCGCGAAGCTGGCCGGCTACGACCGGCCGATCCTGCACGGCCTCTGCTCGTACGGCATGACCCTCAAGGCCGTGGTGGACACCGTGCTCGGCGGCGACGTGAGCCGGGTCCGCGCCTATGCCACGCGCTTCGCCGGGGTCGTCTTCCCGGGGGAGACCCTGCGCATCCGGATGTGGCAGGAGACGGGCCGTATCCAGGCCACGGTGACCGCCGTAGAGCGGGACGACGCACCGGTCCTCGCGGACACCGTGGTGGAGCACTCCTGACCGAGCCGGCTCCCGTGAACAACCCGCACGCCGTCCCACACTCGTCCGCTCCGGCCATCACTCGCCCGGCACCGGGAGGCGGCGGCTCCGCCGTCGCCCCCACCGCCCGTGAAGGGAGCCCATCGTGCGCGCAGCCGTCCAGCAGGAGATCGGGCAGGACAAGCTCGAAGTCGTCGACGGGATCGAGGCGGTCGGCTTCGGCCCCGGGAAGGTGAGACTCCGGATCCGGGCCACCGGACTGTGCCACTCCGATGTCTCGGCGATGAACGGTGTGCTGCCGCAGCCCGCCCCGTTCGTCCCCGGTCACGAGGGAGCGGGCGAGGTCATCGACGTCGGCGACGGCGTGACCGGGCTGAGCCAGGGCGACCGGGTCCTCGTCTGCTGGCTGCCCTCCTGCGGCAGCTGTCCCTCGTGCCGGCGCGGCCAGGGGCACCTCTGTCTCACCGGGTTCCTCAACGCCGGGACCCCGAACTTCAAACGGGCCGGCGGCAGCCCCGAGGACGTCTTCGGCTTCGCCGGAACGGGCACCTTCGCCGAGGAGGTGGTGGTCGGCGCCGGGTGCGCGGTCCCCATCCCGGACGACGTGCCGTACGACATCGCGGCGCTGATCGGCTGCGGTGTCACCACCGGCCTCGGAGCCGCGCTGAACACCGCCCGGGTGGAGGCGGGTTCGTCCGTCGCCGTCATCGGCTGCGGCGGGGTCGGCATCAGCACCATCCAGGGCGCACGGGCGGCCGGCGCGGCGCAGATCGTGGCGGTCGACCCCGTCGTCTCGCGGCGCGAGGCGGCCCTGCGCTTCGGCGCCACCGAGGCCGTCGCCCCCGAGGAACTGGCCGACGCCAAGGCCCGGATCACGGGGGACGAGGGCTTCGACTACGTCTTCGAGGTCGTCGGGAAGTCCGCCACCGCCCGGACGGCGTACGAGACCACCCGCCGCGGCGGCACCCTCTGTGTCGTCGGCGCCGGGGCGATGGACGATCACCTCCAGGTCAACATGTTCGAGCTGTTCTTCGACGAGAAGCGGATGCTGCCGTCGATGTACGGCGGCGGGGACGTCCTCCGGTCCTACGAGCGGGCGATCGCCCTCTGGCGGGCCGGCCGTATCGACCTCCAGGGGCTCATCACCCACCGGGTCCGGCTCGCCGACATCAACGACGCACTGGACCAGATGCGCACGGGTGAGGCCCTGCGCACCTGCATCGAGATCTGACGGCGGACCGGACCGAGCGGGTCCGGCGGACGGCTCCGGAGGATCGGGCGGCCGCGGCCGGTGGTGGTTCCCGGGCCGGGCCACTGGACGGGCCCCGGGGCCGACGGCCGGACCCGAGCACCGCCGCTCTTTCCGACGACCGTCCGAGCGCCACCGCACGAGAGCGCCCGTGGCAACCGTCCGAGTTGCGCGCCGCACGGCCGTCAGAGCGCTCCGGGACACCGCCAGAGACTTCTGAGAGGACACGTATGCCATCGCAGGGACTGCCCCTCGACGGAAAGGCCGCGATCGTCACGGGTGCCGGTCGCGGCCTCGGCCGCGCGGAAGCCCTCGAACTGGCCAGGCTCGGTGCCCGCGTCATCGTCAACGACTACGGGCAGCCGGGGCGGGACGGTTCGGGCGCGGCGTCGGCCACCCCCGCCGAGGAGGTCGCCGCGGAGATCCGGGCCGCGGGCGGCCAGGCCGTGGCCCACCTCGGCGACGTGGCGGTGTTCGAGCAGGCACGGGCCATGGTCGACCTCGCCGTCGGCCTCTACGGCTCCCTCGACATCCTGGTCAACAACGCGGGCATCCTCCGCGACCGGATGGTCTTCTCGATGACCGAGGACGAGTGGGACGCGGTGATCCGGGTCCATCTGAAGGGTCACTTCAACACCACGCGCTTCGCCGCCGAACACTGGCGGGAACGGGCCAAGGCGACGGGCGGCCCGGTGCACGGCCGGATCGTCAACACCTCCTCGGAGGCGTTCCTCGCCGGCTCGGCCGGCCAGCCCAACTACGCCGCCGCCAAGGGCGGAATCGTCGGGCTGACCACGTCCACGGCCGCCGCGCTCGCCAAGTACGGGGTCACCGCCAACGCCATCTGCCCGCGCGCCCGCACCCGGATGACCGAGGACGTCTTCGCAGGCTTCGGAGTTCCGGAGGACGGCGGGCTCGATGTGCTCGCCCCGGAACACGTCGCCCCGCTCGTCGGCTATCTCGCCTCGCCGGCCGCCACGCGGGTCAACGGGCAGGTGTTCGTGGTGCACGGCGGAATGGTCGCGGTCGTCGAACGGCCTCGTGTGGCCGCGCAGTTCGACTCCGCGAAGGAGACCTTCAGCCATGCGGAACTCGACGACCTGCTGACGCCGTACTTCGCGGAGCGCCCGCCGGGCGAGACCTTCGCCGCGGTGGAGGTCCTCGGCCTCAAGCGGGGGTAGCCCCACGGCGCCGGCCGGGCGGCACTACGGCCCGGCGCACCCGTGACGGCCCCCGGACGGTCGGCCGCGCTCGGGCGTACGGTGTCCCCCGCCGGACGCGCGGCCGGCCGCACGGTGTCCGGCGGGCCCGCGCCCGGGCCCGGAAAGCCGAAAGGCAGCCCCGGGCCGACGGACGGCGCCCGGACTGCCCGGCAATCCCCGTTACGACAGCCTCAGGAGTTCTGCTCCTGTGCGGGCCGCCGGTGGCGGCCGTGGACCGGCGTCTGCGCGTCCTCGGCCGCCGCCGGCCCCCGGTGCTTCCCACGGCTGGAAGCGCCCTCGGCGGCAGCTCCCTGGGGGCGCGCCTCGCTCGTGTTGGTTCGTGCTTCGGACATTGGTGACGTCACCCCGTCGAATCGCTTCGTGCTGTGCGCGAGGGCCGCGGCAGCGTGCAGTACGCCGTCCCGAAACGGCCGACGACAGTCGTCAATCGGCCAACCGCACAACATCGGTGAGTAACCGTCGGTGCCCGGTCTGTTCAGCTACGTAGCCCCCGGAGAATTCTAACCAGGCTGATGATCGTGCAGCTACCTGGTCCGAGCCATGGGAGCCTGCTGGAGAGGCACCGGACGGGACGGAGGGTGACTGGCTGAATCTTTACCCTGCCAGGGGTCGGCCATACCCGGCGGGCTACCCGTTCCCCACGCCTCCACAACCGGCTCGCTCTCCTCGGTCCAGGGGCGTGTGTCCAGCCCGGTGATGTTCGCACCGACAACGACCGGCACCTCCGGTTCCGGGTGCCGACGGTCCGCTGCCGGACCCGCCTCCGGCTCCGGCACGCTCCCGGTTCCGGCCGCGAAACCCCCCTCCGGCTCCGCGGAATTCCCCGGTCCTGCCGGGTGGTGCACCCACGGATCACGGATTTCCCCTTCGGCGTGTCGCGGCTCCGGGACGGGCAGCGGCAGCGGTACGGATCCGGCCTCGGCCAGCGGCTCCGGCCACGCTTGCGGTTGTGGCTGTAGCTGCGGTTGTGGGTGCGGCTGCGGTTCGGGGAACGGCTCCAGGGCCGGACCCGACGTCGGCGCCGCCACCGCCACCGGCACCGGCACCGGCACCGGCACTTGCTCAGCCACCGGCACCGGCACTTGCTCAGCCACCGCCACTGCCACCGGCACCTGCTCCGCCACCGGCACCGGCACCGGCAGTGCCACCGGCACCCAGGCCGGCTGTCTCCGCGCAGCCCGTGCGGGCTCCGCGGCCGGCTGCTCCACCTCTGCCGCCATCGGGCCCGACGCCTCGGCCATCGGGCCCGACGCCTCGGCCACCGGGTCCGATGTCTCGGCCACCGGCCTCAAGGCCTCGGCCACTGCCCACGGCACTTCGCTCACTGGTCGCGCCGGTTCCGCCGACCCCTCGGCCGCCTGCCCCCGCTCCGCTCCGGGCATCGGCGCGGACTCCGCCGCAGCAACCACCGCCTCCGCCGCGGCAACGGCCTGTACGGCGGCAACGGCCTCCGTCGCGCTGACCGTTTCCGCTGCCGGAACCGCCCCATCCATGCGCGCCACCTCCGCCGTCACCGGCCCCCGCACCGCACGCGCCGGTCCCCGTGCCGGCCCCTCCGTCGGCCCGCGGCCCCCACCCGGCGCCCGATCCGCACCCGGTGCCCGATCCGTACTCGGGGCCGGACCCGCCTCGTCCGGTGCCCGACCCGCACCCGCACCCGGGCCCGCCGCCCGCGTTCCCGCCGTCATCCGGGCCAGTCCGCACGGCAGCTCGGCCGTGGCGTACGGCAGTCGCAGCTCGCCGTCCGGTGTCCACAGGCCCGCGCCCGCCAGCCAGCCGTGCGGGGGCGTGAGCTGCCGCAGCTCCCGGCCGGACGGCCGCCACACCCCGACCCGGCTGCCGCCGGCGCCGTCGATCCGCAGCGCCACCGCGCAGTTCTCCGGCATCAGCATCTGGCCCGGCTGGACGGCGAACGGGGTCACCGCCGCGTCCGGCAGCCGCAGCGTCTCGGGGAAGCGCACCGGGCGGCTGCTGCCGAGCACGCCCCAGCCGAGCCGTTCGTGGCCCGGCGCGTCCGACTGCACGAGCAGCAGCCCGCTGTCCGGATCGGCCAGCAGCAGCCGGTCGTTGCTCTCCTCGGTGATCTGGAGCAGCGGACTGATCGCGCCGCCCCGGCCCAGATCCACGGCGACCGTCTTCACCCGGCCGTCCGTCGGCTGCTGATCGAGCGCGAGCAGCCGGCCGGTACGGTCCAGCCAGGCGCCCCCAGAGCAGCGGCCGCGCAGTTCGACGACGTGTTCCGGCCGGACGGGGCCGCTGCCCGCCTCGCGGGGCCGCCCGTCGTACACCCGCCACAGCGCGGTCGAGTGTTCGCCGTGGGCGAGCGCGTAGGCGGCCGTTCCGCCGGGCACCGGCGGCAGCAGGGTGAGCCGCTCGCAGACGACCCCGCCGAGCGACAGTTCACCGGTGCCGGGGCCGGTGGGGTAGAGCAGTGAGAACGCGTACCGGTCCGCGACACGGCGGGAAATCAGCACCCGGCCGTCGGCGAGCGGCAGAACCTCGCTGTCCGGCTCCTCGGGCTGGTTGCCGGGCAGCGGGACGACGTACGGCTCCGGCCCGCCGAGCGTCCAGCGCTCGGGGAACCAGTTCCCGGTCTCCGCTCCCCCCGCCAGCCGCGCCCCGTACGAGCCCTCCGCGGAGATCGTCAGCGGCGTCGGTCGCAGGGTGCCGCTGTCCGCGGTGGTCTCCGGCGCTGGGGCACAGACCGTCATCAGGGGTCACCTCCGGCGCCCGAACCTAGTTTCGGCCGCTGCGGCCGAACAGTGCGCCTTCCCCCGCTTCACACATAAGGGTGTTGCTTGCCCGATTCCGCTGAGTTTTCAGGCCAGTTTGTGCTCCCGGTGGTGGGCGGGTGCGGCGCCGGTGGCACGTGGCGGAGCCCCCGCGCCCGGTCGCCCCTGTCCCCGTCATATCGCCGTCCCCGTCGCCGTCCGCGGCCCGGTGCGCCGCTCCGTGCCGGGCTCCGGCGCTTCCGCGAGGTGGCGGGCCCGGCGGCGGGAGGCCGGCGGCGGGAGGCCGGCCGGGCCGGCCTCCGGAGCCGGAGCGGTCCCCGGCCGGCCCCCGGCACGGTCCGGGCGGGGTCCCCCGGGTCGGGCAGTGGCAGCACCCGAGGACACTGGTGAGAGGTAACCTCTGACCCGTGCCCGCACTGTCTGAAGTCATCGCCGCGCTCGACACTCTCTGGCCCCCCGAGCGGGCGGAGCAGTGGGACGCCGTCGGCACCGTCTGCGGATCCCCCGACGCCGAGGTCTCCCGGGTCCTCTTCGCCGTGGACCCCGTGCAGCGCGTCGCCGACGAGGCCGTCGAACTCGGCGCCGACCTGCTCGTCACCCACCACCCGCTCTACCTGCGGGGCACGACGACGGTCGCCGCGTCCACCTTCAAGGGCCGCGTCGTCCACACGCTGATCAAGAACGACGTGGCGCTGCACGTGGCACACACCAACGCCGACCGCGCGGACCCGGGCGTCTCGGACGCCCTGGCCGGCGCCCTCGACCTGCGGATCACCGGCCCGCTCGTCCCGGACGCCACGGACCCGGCCGGCCGCCGGGGCCTGGGCCGGGTCTGCGAGCTCGACGAGCCGCTGACCCTGGAGGCCTTCGCCGGCCGCGTCGCCGAGCGGCTCCCGGCCACCGCCCAGGGCATCCGGGTCGCCGGCGACCCGGCCCGCACGGTGCGGACCGTCGCCGTGTGCGGCGGTTCCGGCGACAGCCTCTTCGACGACGTGCGGCAGGCGGGCGTGGACGTCTACCTCACCGCCGACCTGCGCCACCACCCGGCGTCCGAGGCCCAGGAGCGGAGCCCGCTGGCACTGCTGGACGCCGCGCACTGGGCCACCGAGTGGCCCTGGGTCCAGCAGGCCGCCGCCCAGCTCGACGAGATCTCCGACCGGCACGGCTGGAACCTGCGCACGCACGTCTCCCGCACGGTCACCGACCCCTGGACCGCCCACGCGGCGGCCCACCGTTCCCCCGCCCCCGGTGCGGGGAACGCCACCGACACCGCACCGCCGGGCCCCACGGGCGCCCGTACGGATGTCCCCACCCACACCTCAGGAGCCCCACGCTGAACGCCGCGCCCGCCGACCAGATCCGACTGCTCGACGTCCAGTCCCTCGACGTCCGCCTGTCGCAGCTCGCGCACAAGCGCCGCAGCCTGCCGGAGCATGCGGAGATCGAGACCCAGAACGCCGACCTCGCGCAGCTGCGCGACCTGCTGGTCGCCGCCCAGACCGAGGAGAGCGACACCGCCCGCGAGCAGACCAAGGCCGAGCAGGACGTGGACCAGGTGCGCCAGCGCGCCGCCCGCGACCAGCAGCGGCTGGACTCCGGAGCGGTGTCCTCCCCGAAGGACCTGGAGAGCCTCCAGCACGAGATCGCCTCCCTCGCCAAGCGCCAGGGCGACCTGGAGGACGTCGTCCTGGAGGTCATGGAGCGCCGCGAGTCCGCACAGGAGCGGGCCGGGGAGCTCACCGAGCGGGTGGGGTCCGTGCAGGCCAAGGTCGCCGACGCCGTCGGCCGCCGGGACGCCGCCCTCCAGGAGCTCGACGACGAGGTGGCGACCGTCACCAAGGAGCGCGAGATCGTGGCCGCCTCCGTCCCGGCCGACCTGATGAAGCTCTACGAGAAGCTGCGCCAGCAGCAGGGCGGCGTCGGCGCTGCCCGGCTCTACCAGCGGCGCTGCGAGGGCTGCCGGCTCGAGCTCAACATCACCGAGCTCAACGAGGTGCGGACCGCGGCCCCGGACGAGGTCGTGCGGTGCGAGAACTGCCGCCGCATCCTGGTCCGTACCGGCGAGTCGGGGCTGTAGGCCCCGTGAGTCGACGCTTCATCGTCGAGGCGGACGGCGGGTCCCGGGGCAATCCGGGGCCCGCGGGTTACGGCGCGGTCGTCCTCGACGCGGAGACCGGTGAGCCGCTGGCCGAGGCCGCGGAGTACATCGGCACCGCGACGAACAACGTCGCCGAGTACCGCGGCCTGATCGCCGGTCTGCGGGCCGCCCACGCCCTGGACCCGGAGGCCGCCGTCCGCGTCCGGATGGACTCCAAGCTCGTCGTCGAGCAGATGTCGGGCCGCTGGAAGATCAAGCACCCGGACATGCGTCCGCTGGCGGCCGAGGCGAAGACCGTGCTGCCGCCCGGCCGGGTCACGTACGAGTGGATTCCGCGCGAGCAGAACAAGCACGCGGACCGGCTCGCCAACGAGGCGATGGACGCGGGCAAGCGGGGTGAGCAGTGGCAGCCGTCCCGGTCGACGGCCGCCCTGGACAGCCCGTCCCGCACCGCCGCGGGGGAGCGGGCCGCGACGGCCGTGCCGGACGCGGACGAGCCGCTCCCCGAGCCCGCGCCCGCCCCGCTCGGCTACGCCGCCCCGGCCGACCTCGGCACCCCCACCACCTTCGTCCTGCTCCGGCACGGCGAGACCGCGCTCACCCCGGAGAAGCGCTTCTCCGGCAGCGGCGGCTCCGACCCCGAGCTCTCGCCCGCGGGCCGCCGCCAGGCCGAACAGGTCGCCGCGGCGCTCGCCGCGCGCGGCACGGTCCAGGCCGTCGTCAGCTCGCCGCTGCGCCGCTGCCGGGAGACGGCCGAGACGGTCGCCGGCCGGCTCGGACTGGACGTCCGGATCGACGAGGGGCTGCGGGAGACCGACTTCGGCGCCTGGGAGGGGCTGACCTTCGGCGAGGTGCGCGAGCGCTACCCCGAGGAACTCGACGCCTGGCTGGGGTCGGCGAAGGCTGCACCGCCGGGCGGCGAGAGCTTCGCCCAGGTGGCCCGCCGGACGGCCCTGGCCCGTGACAAGATCCTGGCCCGCCACGCGGGCCGCACGGTGCTGCTGGTCACCCATGTCACCCCGGTGAAGACCCTGGTCCGGCTGGCCCTGGGGGCCCCACCGGAGTCCCTGTTCCGGATGGAACTGTCGGCGGCCTCCCTCTCGGCGGTCGCCTACTACGCGGACGGCAACGCGTCGTTGAGGCTGCTGAACGACACCGGCCACCTGCGCTGAACCGAGGGCGCCGACCCGCGGACGCCGACCGAGGGCGCCGGCCCGCGGAGTCTGCCCCGCGGACATGGGCACGAGAGCGGTGGCCGCCTGCGTCGGCCACCGGTCTGCGCGGCTCTCCGCGGGTGCGGTTCTCCGCGGTTCGCTGCGTTCTCTGCGGCGAGGTCCGCAGCGGCGCTGTCCGCTGCGGTGCCGAAGGTGCGGGCTTCCGAACGGGAGCCCGCACTCTTCTCATTCCGCGCCGGTCGCCGGTCGCCGGTCGCCGGTCGCCGGTCGTGGGCCGTCGGCCGTCGGGTGGAAGCCCGGCGCTGCCGGGAACGGCGCTCACCGGGCTCGGGTGCGGCGCTCACCGGGCTCCGGATGCGGCGCTCACCGGGCTCCGAGACCGGCGCCGTCAGTGCACCTCGGTGACCACGATGTCCAGCTGCCAGGGCCGGCCCGGCTTCGCGGGCGCCTCGGCCTCCACCACGTGCCCGAGGTCCCGCAGGGCCGTCACGAGCTCCGCCGGGTCCGCGGGCTCCGCCCCGGTCGTCAGCAGATCCCGGACCAGCCGTCCCTTCGTCGCCTTGTTGAAGTGGCTGACCACCGACCGCTTCTCGACGCCGTCCACCATGCGCGCGTGCAGCACGCGGACGGTGGCGGTGCGTTCCGCGACCTCGCCCTTCGGCTTCCAGGCGGCCGTGTAGGCGGACGACCGCAGATCCAGCACGAGGCCGTCCCCGGCGGCGGCCGGCATGACCTGGGCCATCGGCCCCCGCCAGTACGCCCCGAGCGCGCCGAGTCCCGGCAGCTTCACCCCCATCGAGCAGCGGTAGGAGGGAATGCGGTCGGCGATCCCCAGCGCGCCCCACAGCCCGGAGAAGACCAGGAGCGACCGCTCCGCGCGGCGGCGCGCCGCGGCGTTGAGCGTGGCCAGGCCCAGGGCGTCGTACAGCACGCCCGTGTAGATCTCGCCGGCCGGGCGTGCCGGTGCGGTGCGCAGCCCCGCGTTCTTGGCGACCTCGCCCCGCAGCCCCTCGCTGAGCCCGAGGACCTCCCGCGCCTTCTCCTCGTCGCCGCCGCACAGCGACACCAGCTCGTCGAGCACCGTGGCGCGCGCCTCCCGGAGTCCGGGCAGCGACAGCCCCGCCGGGTCGAGCGGCGCTCCGGAACCGCCGGCGGCCTTTCCTTCGGACGGCGGCAACAGCACGAGCACGGAAGATCTCCTTCACACGGGTGAGCGGGGGCCGTGGCCGACCGGACAGGGCCCCCGCCGCAGCCTAACGGCCCCGCGCCCTGCCCCCGGACGGTCTGCCACCTCCCGGACGGCCTGCCACCGGACGCCGGGGCCGCCCCGGTGCCCCACGCAGCCGACCGCGGCGGCCGGCCCCGCCCGATCCCGCCTCCGGACCGCCACGGGTGTACACAGCAACGCCGAGAGCAGCGGCGGCCGCGTCGCGCTGTGCCACGATCGGGGGAAGAACTCTCCTTTCGTGGGCTGCCGGCCCCCTCGGTCCCTACGTTGTCGCGAGACAGGGAAGGTGCGTGACATGAGCGCCATGGCACACGAGCCGCTCGCCCAGGAAGAAGTCCTGCTGGAAGGCTTCCTGGCCCTGGAGACGCCCGAGGGCTTCCGGGCCGAGCTGATCGAGGGGGAGATTGTCGTGACGCCGCCGCCCGGGGGCGCTCATGAGAGCATCATCAGCCGGATCATCCGGCAGGTCGCCCGCGCCTCCGCCGTGGAGATGGACATGTCCGGCAACAAGGGCCTGCAGGTGCCTCGGGGCGGCCCCTGCCCCAGAAACCATGTCATCCCGGATCTGACGCTGGCCGACGCGAGCCTGGCACTCTTCGACGACGCCGGGTCCTGGATGGAGTGCGACGGGGTGGCGATGGTCGTGGAAGTGACCTCCGCCAACCCCGACCGCGACCGCAGGGCGAAGCGCCACTGCTATGCCCGCGGTGGCATCCCGCTCTATCTCCTCGCCGATCGCGAGGCCGCCGCGGTGACTCTGTTCAGCGATCCGCAGGGGGACGACTACCGGCAGCTGTGCACCGTCCCGTACGGCAAGGAGGTCGCTCTCCCCGAACCCTTCTCCTTCGTGCTGCGCACGGCCGACTTCGTGTGACGGGTCCGCCCCGACCGGCGGGTACCATGGTCGGCACGGCAGACGAGCCGAGCGGGCGGCCGCGTCGGGATCCTCGGATCCCGCCGAGGAACGTCCGGGCTCCACACGGCAAGGTGGTGGGTAACGCCCACCCGGGGCGACCCGCGGGACAGTGCCACAGAAAACAGACCGCCGGGGGCCGCAAGGCTTCCCGGTAAGGGTGAAACGGTGGTGTAAGAGACCACCAGCGTCCGAGGTGACTCGGACGGCTCGGTAAACCCCACCTGGAGCAAGGTCAAGAGGGGCCGCCGCAAGGCGGCCCTGCGCGGATGATCGAGGGCTGCCCGCCCGAGTCCGCGGGTAGACCGCACGAGACCGGCGGCAACGCCGGTCCTAGATGGATGGCCGCCTCCTGCCGGGCCGCGAGGCCCGGTGGAGACAGAACCCGGCGTACAGCTCGACTCGTCTGCCTCTCACGCCTCCGACCCGCGATATCTCTGGACGGATACGTCCCGGGGCCCGGTTGGGGGAGGATCCGGGGATTTTCAGCGCGCACTGCGGATCCCCGCGAGCCCACCTCACGCCCCCTCAGCGGGTGCCGGTACACCGAGGCCGGGCCCGTGCGCCCGACGCGTCCCCTCGCTCCGGGCCGCGCCACCGTGCCGACCGGCGAACTCCGGGACCGCGGCAATGCCTCCGCAATAGCCGTCATCGGCCGGGCAGGGAAATCACCGATCGTGCCCCGGACTTGACCGCCGTCCTTGCCGAGGAGGGGCGCGTGCGCCGAGGTTGCGGAATTCAACTTTTTCAGTCGCCGATTTCCGTGGACCGGGCCATCGGGTGGAGCTCTGGCCAAGGTTACTCGCGAGAAGGGACGCCGGTCCCCTAGGGTGATCGCCGATCGGCCCCCGCTCGCCTGCGGATCCAGATGACAATTCGGGCTCTTTCTGCTGATCCAAGGATGTCCTGCCATCACGGGATGTACCTGGCGCGGCCGGAACGGCGTGGTGTCGGCGATCCCGGACGGGCGTCGGCCGTACAGGTATCACCGGTCGCCGTACCGTTCCCGGGACTTCGCATCTCCCGGGACTCCGCTCGGCGGCTCCTTCTCATTCACCTACCTCGCGGAGGCAAGGCAGAGATGGCGCGAATTCCACAACAGAAGAACAGTGGGGACGGGCAGGGAGTTCACCCTGTCGATGAGGTGCTTCCCCTCCCGAAGCTCTCCCTCTACGGTTTCCAGCACATTCTTGCGTTCTACGCCGGCGCGGTGATCGTGCCGATTCTCCTCGGCAACGCGCTGGGGCTGTCCCATGAAGAACTGGTCTATCTGATCAATGCGGACCTGCTCACCTGCGGTATCGCTTCGATCATCCAAGCCCTCGGCATCTGGCGGATCGGCGCCCGGCTGCCCCTTGTTCAGGGCGTGACCTTCACCGCGGTCTCACCCATGATTGCGATAGGCATCGGTGCGGGCGGCGGCACCGCCGGTCTTCTGGTGGTCTACGGCGCGGTGATCACAGCGGGTATTGCCACGTTCCTGTTCGCACCGTTCTTCAGTAAATTGGTGAAGTTCTTTCCGCCGATCGTCATCGGCACGATTCTCACCATCATCGGCCTCACCCTCATCCCGGTGGGCCTGCAGGACGCGGCCGGCGGCGCGAATCTGATGGGCGAAGCGGCGTACGGTTCCCCGAAGAACCTCGCCTATGCCCTCGGCACGCTGCTCTTCATCCTGCTGGTCGTCAGGATCGGAAAGCCGTTTCTGAGCAGTGTCGCGGTGCTGATCGGCCTGGTCTTCGGCACCGCGGTGGCCTGGCTTCTCGGGGACGCCGACTTCGGCGCCGTGGGCCAGGCCGACTGGTTCGGCGTCAGCACGCCGTTCCACTACGGCATGCCCAAGTTCGAACTCTTCCCGATCCTCGCGATGACCGTCGTCATGCTGATCACCATGGTGGAGACCACCGGTGACGTCTATGCCATCGGCGAGATCACCGGCAAGAAGGTGGACGGCGAAACGGTCGCCAGCGCCCTGCGTGCCGACGGCATCGCGACCGTCCTCGGCGGTGTGTTCAACTCCTTTCCCTACGTGGCCTTCGCGGAGAACATCGGCCTGGTGCGGATGACCAGGGTGATGAGCCGGTTCGTCGTGGTCGCGGCGGGCGTCTTCATGATCATCCTGGGGCTGCTGCCGAAGGCGGGCAGCCTGGTCGCCGCCATTCCGCATCCGGTGCTGGGCGGTGCGGCGGTCGCCATGTTCGGCATGGTGGCGACGGTCGGCATCCAGATCCTGGGCAAGGTCGACCTGCGCGAGGAGCGCAACGCGCTGATCCTGGCGGTCAGTCTCGGCGCCGCGCTGCTGCCCACCACGGTCGCGCCGTTCTTCGACCGGATGTCGGACGACGTCCAGGCGGTCCTCGACAGCGGGATCACCCTGGGCGGCCTCACCGCCATCCTGCTGAACCTCTTCTTCAACGTCTTCACCCGCCGTACGGCGATGGAGATCGACTGGGACGAGATCGAGCGGGACGGCCCGGCCGACCCGCAGCTGGGCACCGCACAGCGCTGAACCCGCTGCGGGCCGGGGCCGGGGGCGATCCCCGTGCCCCCGGCCCGCAGGGCGTCGTCCGAGCCCCGTTGGGAGCTGTGGGTCCCCGCAGGGCGCCGTCCGCGCCCGCGGGGCGCCGTCCTGGCCTCGCGGGAACGCCGCCGGGCAGGCGCCGAGTGCTCAGCGGGCTGGCGCCGAGTGCTGAGCGGGCAGGCGCCGATCGCTCAGCGGGCAGCCGCCGAGTACTCAGCGGGCAGCCGCCGATCGCTCCCCGGACGCGGAGTCGTGGCGGCCGGGTGCGCTCAGAGCACGGTGTTGAACGGGGGGACCTCGCCCGCCTCGCCCACCAGCTCCCAGAAGTGATCCACCAGCCGGCGCAGATAGGCGGAGCGCTCCGCGGCGACCTCCTTCAGGCGGGCGTCGTCGTTCCGGGCCACGACGTGACCCATGTAGCGCTCGGAGAACTCGGCGAACTCCGCGTGCATCGTCCGCAGCGCGTCACTCACCCGGCTCTCGTTGATCGCGGCGATCTCCGCCACCGGAGCGACGTGGGACTTCCAGCGGCCGTCGATGGCCGCCCGCAGGTGGTCGGCCAGCTCGTCCACCCGGCCCATGATGCCGACGAGTTGGCGCAGCGAGAGCCCGAGCGTGTCCACCAGGGCCCGGGTCTGCCGGTAGTCGCCGTCCCAGCGCTGCGCCGCCTCGGCCGCCTGGTACTCGGCCACGGCCATCCCGATCCGCCCGGCCAGCCGTTCCGCGCTCAGCTGGCGGGCCAGCCGGTGTTCCGCGAGGGTGCGCGGCTGCACTCCCATCAGCACGGTCGCCGGGCACCAGAGCGTGTCGGCCAGGGCGAAGAGCTGCGGTTCCGTGGGGATGTGCGTGCCCTGCTCCCAGGCGACCACGGCTTCGGGAGGAATGGGGACGCCGCACGCCCCCATGGTCTGTGCGACTTGAACTTCTGTCAGGCCCATTCGAATGCGAGCCGCTCTGGCCTCGGTGGGGGAAAACGGAGTTCTGAGCACGTACGAGACACCTCGCTGCACCCATCCGGACATATGGGTGCTTGGGGGGAGGGGCAGGTGGAGGAACATCCAGGAGCGGGCAGATTAACAGATGATCCATTGGTAGGAAGTGCCAGCTTCCCTTCGATCCCAAGGCAAATGCAGGAACTTTCAACTACTCGCTGGTATTTGCCCCGGCCCCGCGTACCGTGCCGAATCCGATGCACTGGGGCGGATCGACGGAACTGCCGTTATCCGTACGCCCTTTGGTAGCCATTCCTTGCGGCTGTCCGTGCTGTTGTCCAGGGCCCGGACGCGCTGTTCAGCAGGGCCGGCCCGATTCGCCCTGAGTGCCCAGTGTCCGGGATTCTGTGTGGAGAGCCCGAGAGCCCGAGAGCCCGAGAGCCCGAGAGCCCGAGAGCCCGAGAGCCCGAGAGCCCGAGAGCCCGAGAGTCCGAGAGCCCGAGAGTCCGAGAGTCCCGATGGCCCGGGAAGCTTCCGTTACGCCGTGGGTCTGGGCCAGTGATCCAGGTCGCCGCCGCGCCATTCGATCACCGCCGGGTCGTCGAGCGTGGGATCGAGACCTGCCTCGCGCAGGAACTCGCACACGTCCCCCCGGCCGTGGGCGAGGCCCACGATCTGTCCGTGCACGGTGATGCGGCGCCCGCCCGACGGGGACGGCGGGTGCACGATCACGGGCGGGTGCTCGGTCATACGTACAGGGTGCTGCGCGAGCCGCCGGGGCGCATCCCGGTCGGTCGCCGGGCGGGCCGGTCCCCACGGCGGGCCGATCCCGGCGAGAGGCCCCGGACCGGTCCCGGCCTTCCTGCGCACACGGGGTGTGAACGCCGCACCTGTGGACGGTCCGCGCACACCCTGCCGGGCTGCCGGCTCGGTGCGCTTCACTCGGACCGTGGCCGCCGCTTCTCGCGCCGCGGCCCGCCCCGCCCCCGTCGCGCCCCCTCCATGCCCCCGCGGCGGAGGGCGGGGGTCCGTCGCGTCAGCCGGTCCCCTGGGACCCGCCGTCGTTGCCGGAGGGAGGGTTCGCCGGCGGTGTGGTCTCGCCGGACGGGGTGGAACCGGGGGTGGACGTCGGCTGGGCGGGCGGCGACTCGGCCGGCGGCTGCGACGGAACGCTGGGCCCCGGTACGGGCGCGGTGGCCGACGAGCCCGGTGGCTGCTGCGGGAGGGGATGTCCGTCCCCGCTGTCGGGGGACGGCGGGTCCGAGCGGTCGCCCGGCTCGCCGGAGGGGCCGTCGGACGCCGAGGGCGATGCCGATGCCGACGTCTCGTGGGAGAGGCTGCCCGGCTTGTCGTCGCCGGGGGCGCCCGCCGGGCCGCCCGGTACTCCCGTGGCCTCGACGGTTCCCACGCGCCGGGGGCCGTCGTCCGCGGGGGCCGCGTTCGGTACGCCGGGCAAGGGGAGGAGGGTGCTGGGCGCGATCGGTGTCGCGCCCGTCAGGCTGAGGACCAGCCCGGTGGCGTAGAGGGCGCAGACCGCGCCCACGGCCCGGCCGGTGCGGCTCATGCTCCGGATGCGGCCGACGGAGACCCGTCCGTGCGCGCAGGGCGTCGCGGGGGCCGCGCCGGTCGGCGTCGCGGCGGCAGCGGCAGGCGCGGGGGACACGGCCGGGGCGGAGGCGGCAGCCTTCCCGGAGCCGGAGCCGGACCCGGAGTCGGGGCGTGGGCCGGGGGCGGCGCCTGGGCCTGGGCCCGGCGCGGTCGCCGGGGCGGGTTCCGCCGCTGCCCCTGCCGCTGCTCCGGCGCCGGTCTTCGCGGCGGATCGCCGCCAGCCTCGGCCGGCGGGCCTCCGGTCGGCGGTGGGCTTGCGACTGTCGGCGGAGGGCTTCCGGCCGGTGCTCGCCGCGGGCTGCGGTGCCCCCTTCGCCGTCGGCTTCCGGCCGGCCTCCGCCTCGGCCCTGCCGCGGGCGTCCAGCGCGGTCGTCGGAACGTCCGATCGCACGGAGCGGGGCGGCGCCGGGCCGTCGTCCGGCTCGGAGAGGGAGTCCACGGACTGCTCCGCGAGCAGATCGCCCGGCGCGGGCGCAGGCCAGACGACGGGCGCCGGGTCGGCTGTGGGGGTGGTCGGCGGGCGCGCCTCCGGGGAGGGCTCCGGCGGGTTGTGCCTGGAGAGCATGAGCGGCAAGGTAACGCCCCGCAACCGGATTCAGCGGGTGATTACCCCACTCAGTCGAAATAGCCCGCCAAATGGTCGAATTCAGCCACGCCCGATGTACGGCATCGTCGTGGCCATCACCGTGGCGAACTGGACATTGGCCTCCAGCGGCAGTGACGCCATGTGCAGCACCGTCCGCGCCACATCCGCCGCGTCCATCACCGGTTCGGCCGCGAGGGTGCCGTCGGCCTGGCGGGTCCCGGTCCGCATCGCCTCGGTCATCTCGGTCGCGGCGTTGCCGATGTCGATCTGTCCGCAGGCGATCCGGTGCTTCCGGCCGTCCAGCGACAGCGACTTGGTGAGTCCGGTCATCGCGTGCTTGGTGGCGGTGTAGGCGATGCTGTCCGGCCGCGGCGCATGGGCCGAGACGGAACCGTTGTTGATGATCCGGCCGCCCCGCGGATCCTGGCCGCTCATCTGCCGGAACGCCGCCTGGGCGCACAGGAACGCCCCGGTGAGATTGGTGTCGACCACCGACTGCCAGTCCGCGTGCGCCAGCTCCTCCAGCGGCACCGCCGGGCCGAAGCCCCCGGCGTTGTTGAAGAGCAGGTCGACCCGGCCGAAGCGCCCGGCCGCCGCCCGGAACAGCTCCGTCACCTCGGTCGGCCGGGTCACGTCCGTCGGCACGGCCAGGGCCTGCCCGCCCGCGTCCGCCAGCCGCGCCGTCTCCTCCAGCGCCGCCGCCCGGCGCCCCGCCAGCGCCACTGCCCATCCGTCGGCCACCAGAGCCCGGACGACCGCTCTGCCGATGCCCGAACCGGCGCCGGTGATCACCGCGACCCTCGGGCCGGTCTCGCTCTCCGCCATGGCCCGCAGGGTACGGGACGGCGGCGGGATTGCCCCCGAACGCCCCTTCGGGAGGCGAAGCTCATCGACTCGCCATGTACGTGTTGTGCTCGCGACAACGCGCGGCCTCTCCCCGGCACTGGAATTCCGCAGTACAACACCCGTCAGGGGAGGGGCAGATGACTATCCCGTACCGCACGGAGCTCCGGGCCGCCGCCGCCCACCTGGGCCGGCGCCGCTTCCTCACCGTCACCGGCGCGGCCGCCGCGCTCGCCTTCGCCACCAACCTTCCGGGCACCGCCGACGCCGCCGCTCTCGACGCGCGCCGGGCGCTCACCGCCGATCCGTTCACCCTGGGTGTCGCCTCCGGCGACCCGCTTCCCGGCTCCGTCGTGCTCTGGACCAGACTCGCCCCCGAGCCGTACGAGACCGGTGGCGGCCTGCCCGCCGCCCGCGTCGACGTCGACTGGGAGATCGCGCGCGACGAGCGCTTCTCCCGGGTCGTCCGCCGAGGCACGGCCACCGCGCACCCCGAGTTCGACCACACCGTGCACGTCGAGGCCGACGGCCTCGCCCCCGACTGCGTCCACTACTACCGCTTCCGGGCCGGCTCCTGGATCAGCCCCGTCGGCCGCACCCGCACCGCACCGGCCGCGGGCGCCCGGCTGAACGACCTGCGCCTGGCCGCGGTGTCCTGCCAGGCCTATCACGACGGGTACTTCACCGCGTACCGGCACCTCGCGGGCGAGGACCTCGACGTCGTGTTCCACCTCGGCGACTACCTGTACGAGTACGCCGTCGACGCGGCCGGCGGGGCCCGCAAGTACACCGACCGGAAACTTCCCGAGGTGTTCAACCGGGAGACGGCCACCCTGGAGGACTACCGGCTCCGGTACGCCCTCTACAAGACCGACCCGGACCTGATGGCCGCCCACGCCGCGCACCCCTTCGTCGTCACCTGGGACGACCACGAGGTCGAGAACAACTACGCCGACGACGTCCCGGAGGGCGGCGGACCGTCCGAGGACTTCCTGATCCGCCGGGCCGCCGCCTACCGCGCCTACTGGGAGAACCAGCCGCTGCGCCGGCCGCAGCGGCCGAACGGCCCGGACATGCGTCTCTACCGGCGGATCGGCTTCGGCCGGCTCGCCCGGTTCGACGTCCTCGACACCCGCCAGTACCGCTCCGACCAGGCCCAGGGCGACGGCTGGCAGGTTCCGGGGCCCGAGTCGGAGAACCCGTCGCGCACCCTGACCGGGGCCGGCCAGGAGCGCTGGCTGCTGGACGGCTGGCGCTCCTCGCAGGCCCTGTGGAACGTGCTGCCCCAGCAGGTCACCTTCGCCCAGCGGCGGTCCACCACCGACGCCGACTACAAGGTGAGCATGGACGCCTGGGACGGCTATCCCGCCTCCCGCCGCCGAGTTCTCGCCGGGGCGCAGGCGGCCGGGATCGACAACCTCCTGGTGCTCACCGGCGATGTGCACGTGAGCTACGGGATGGACATCAAGGCCGACTTCCGGGACCCGGGCAGCCGGACCGTCGGCACGGAGCTGGTCACCACCTCGGTCTCCAGCGGCAAGGACGGCGCCGACCGGCCCGCCAACTGGGCCACGTACATGGCGGCCAACCCCCACATGAAGTGGTACAACGGCCGCCGCGGCTACCTCACCGTCACTCTCGGGACGGCGGAGGCACGCGCCGACTTCAAGACCCTCAAGGCGGTGACCACCCAGGGGGCGGCGCTGACCACGGCGGCGTCGTTCGTCACCGAGGCGGGGTCGCCGGGGCTCGAACCGGCCTGAGGCCGTCCGGCCTTCGGGGGCTGACGTCGGCGGTCGTCGGCGGTCCGAGGCCTCCTGTGTCGGCTGCCGCCTGAGGGGCGCCGTCTGCCGTCCGTCGTCTGCCGTCTGCCGTCTGGCCGTCCGCCGGGCGGTCCGCCGGGCGGCCGTGCGACGGGCGTCAGGCTGCGGGCGCTGCCCGCCCGGCGGAGGCCGGTGGGACGGACACCGCCCGGTGCCCGTTCCGCCGGCCCGTCCGGCGCTCCCGCATCCGCCGGCCCGTCCGGCGCTCCCGCGCCGAGCCGGGACGCCCCCCGCATCCGCCGGGGCGTCCCGAGGCCCCCGCATCCGCCGGGGCGTCCCGGCTCGGCGCGGGCCGTCACTCCTCGCCCGGGTACCGGACCCCGATGCGACCCCGGACCGCGTCCAGCGTGCGCATCACCGCCCGGCTGCCGTCCAGCGGCACCAGCGGGGACTCCGTCTCGCCCGCACGCAGACAGCGCATCACCTCCAGCGCCTCGTGCCGCAGGCTGTTGCGCCGGCCCTCCAGGGCGAACTCCTCCGGCTCCCGGCCCGGCCGGTGCAGTACGAACCGGTCCGGATAGAAGAAGCCGCGCGGGAACTCGATCCGGCCCGCCGTACCCGTCACCGCCGCGGTCATCGGGGTGTCCGCGGTGATCGAGCAGCTCAGCAGGGCCACCGCGCCCGAGTCCCAGCCGAGGAGCATCCCGGTGTTGGCGTCCACGCCCTCCGGCGTGAGCTCCGCCCTGCCCTGCACCTCCGACGGCTCACCGAGGACGAGATGGGCCAGCGAGACCGGGTACACGCCCAGGTCGAGAAGGGCCCCGCCGCCCCGCGCCGGATCGCGCAGCCGGTGCGCCGGACCGTACGGCCCGGGCAGTCCGAAATCGGCGTGCACGCTGCGGATCTCCCCGATCGCCCCGTCGGTTACGATCTCCACCATGCGACGCATGACGGGATTGCAGTAGGTCCACATCGCTTCCATCATGAAGCGGCGGCGCTCCCGGGCCAGTTCCACCAGCTCGTCCGCCTCGCGGGCGTTGAGCGTGAAGGCCTTCTCGCAGAGCACCGCCCGGCCGGCCTCCAGGCACAGGCCCGCCGCCGCCCGATGCGCGGAGTGCGGAACGGCGACGTACACGACGTCCACGCCGTCGTCGGCCGCCAGCCCCGCCCAGCTGCCGTAGGCGCGGGGTATGCCGAACCGCTCGGCGAAGCCTCTCGCCGTGCCCGTGCTGCGGGAACCGACGGCCACGACCTCGGCCCCGGGCAGCTCCAGCAGCTGCGCGGTGAAGGACGCGGCGATGCCGCCGGTCCCCAGGATGCCCCAGCGCACACGAACGTCCTGCACAGGCACCGCCCTCGTCGCCGTGGACCAGTCGTCATGCTGAATGCATGGTAAGGATTCAACGAAAGTGGAGAGTCGAATGCCGGAAACCGGCCCGATGCGACCGGAAAAGTTGTCAGTTCGACCCGCTCGGGACAGAAAGCGGGTCATATCGGATACGGCGGGGGTGCCGGATGGTCGGGGAGACCCTGAGGAAGGGTCGGCCGGGAACGGCGCCGCGGGCCGAGGGGCGGTGCCGGCCGTGACCGCCGACCGGGACGGGGCGGTCGGGAGCGCCGACGGCCACGACCGGGCCTCGGGGGAGCAACCTGCCGGCGGGGAGGACCGCGCAGGAGCAACGGAGCGGGCAGCAGCAACGGAGCGGGCAGCAGCGGCGGAGCGGGCCGGAACGGCGGAGCTTGCTGAAACGGTTGAGCGGGCCGGAACGGTCGAGGCCGGAACCGTGGAGCAGGCCGGAACGGTGGACCGCGCGGGAGCGGCGGCTGCGGACGTGCGGACGGAAGGAGCAGCTCCGGAACCGCCGGCCGGCCGTGCCGCGCTGCTCCTCGTCCTCGTCCTCGGCGGGCTGACCGCGCTGGCACCGCTGTCGATGGACATGTACCTCCCCGCCCTCCCGGCGGTCACCGACGCGCTGCACACCCCCGCCGCCACCGTCCAGCTGACCCTGACCGCTTGCCTCGCGGGCATGGCGCTGGGCCAGCTCGTCGTCGGCCCGATGAGTGACAAGTGGGGCCGCCGCCGGCCGCTCGTCGCCGGCATGACGGTCTACGTCGTCGCCACCGCCGTCTGCGCCCTCGCGCCCACGGTCGAACTGCTCATCGCCTTCCGGCTGCTCCAGGGCCTGGCCGGGGCCGCCGGGATCGTGATCGCCCGGGCCGTGGTGCGCGACCTCTACGACGGCGTCGCCATGGCCCGGTTCTTCTCCAGCCTGATGCTGGTCTCCGGCGCCGCACCCGTCGTCGCGCCGCTCGTCGGCGGCCAGGTGCTCCGGGTCACCGACTGGCGGGGCGTCTTCTACGTCCTGGCGGGCATCGGCATCCTGATCACCCTGCTGGTGATCCGCAAACTCGGCGAGACGCTGCCCCCGGAGCGGCGGCACAGCGGCGGGCTCGGCGCCACCCTGCGCACCATGCGCGGGCTCCTCGCCGACCGGGTCTTCACCGGCTACATGCTGGCCGGCGGCTTCACCTTCGCCACCCTCTTCTCCTACATCTCCGCCTCGCCCTTCGTGGTCCAGGAGATCTACGGCGCCTCCCCGCAGACCTTCAGCCTGCTGTTCGGCCTCAACTCGGTGGGCCTGGTCGCGGTCGGGCAGCTCAACGGCAAGCTGCTCATCGGCCGGGTCAGCCTCGACAAGGCGCTGTCCGTCGGCCTGGCCGTGGTGACCACGGCGGCTGTCGCGCTGCTGCTGATGGCGTCCGGCGTCTTCGGGGACGTGGGGCTCGGCCCGGTGGCCGCCGGGCTGTTCGTACTGATGTCCGCGATGGGCGTGACGCTGCCGAACACCAACGCGCAGGCCCTGATGCGCACCCCGCACGCCGCCGGCTCGGCCTCCGCGCTGATCGGCACCTGCTCCTTCCTCGTCGGCGCGGTCGCCTCACCGCTCGTGGGCATCGCGGGGGAGCGCACGGCCGTCCCCATGGCGCTCGTCCAGGTGGTGTGCGGCCTGCTGGCGGTCACATGTTTCCTGGGACTGTGCCGCCCCTGGCAGCAGCGGACCGTCGAGGGGACGGACCGCGGCCGGGACACGGAGGGAGCGGGAAGCTGACCACGTCACGACCGCACACGCGCCTGCACGCCGGGACCCCGGCGCGCGCCCGGCTGGACGCCGCCGAGCTGCACGAACTGGTCCGCGACGTACGGCGGCTGCCCGAGGGGGAGCGCCCCTGGTGCGCGGGGGCGGTGGTCCTCGCGGGCCGGGGCCCGGTCGTCGCCGTCGAGCAGGCGGCCGGCTGGGCCGTGCGCTACGCCGGATACGACGCGGCTGCCGACCGGGGCGTCGAATTGCCGCGGCGGGCGTGGGAGCCGATGCGCACCGGCACCGTCTTCGACCTGGCCTCGCTGACCAAGCTCTGCACGGCGATCGTCGCGGTGCAGCAGATGGAGCGGGGCGTGCTGGAGGCGGGACGGCCGGTGGCCGCGTACGTCCCGGAGTTCGCCGCGGCGGGGAAGGGCGGGGTGACCGTACGGCAGCTGCTCACCCACACCTCCGGCCTCCGCCCCGAACTGCCCTTCCACGAGCGGCCGGGCCGGACGGCGCGGCTGGCGATGCTGTGGGACGAGGAGCCGGTGGCCGCTCCCGGCTCCGGCCGGTGCTACTCGGACCTCAACATGATCGCGCTCCAGGTGGTGCTGGAGCGGATCACGGGCGAGGGGCTCGACGCGCTCGTCCGCAGCGGGATCACCGGCCCGCTCGGGATGACGGCGACCGGCTTCCGGCCGGTCGGTACGGGGCCCGGCGGTACGGGGCCCGGCGGTACGGGGCCCGGCGGTACGGGGCCCGGCGGTACGGGGCCCGGTGGTAAGGGGCCCGGCGGTACGGGGCCCGCCGGGTCGGGGGACGGCGGATCGGGGGACGGTCCGGCGGAGGTGTCGGGCGACGGCCCGGCCGGGGTGGCGGGCTCCGCCGGCGGCGGTGTGCCGAGTGACGGGACCGCCGGTGCCCCCCGCCCTGCCGGAGTGGCCGGTGTTCCCGGCCGGGCCGGGGTGGCGGCCACCGAGGATCAGCGCAGGCCGTGGGCCAAGGCCGACCGGGGCATGCTGCGCGGCGAGGTGCACGACGAGAACGCCTGGGCGTTCGGGGGAGTGGCCGGGCACGCCGGGCTGTTCTCCACCGCGTGGGACCTCGCCGTGCTCTGCCGGGCGTTGCTGAACGCCGGGACGTACGAGGGCACCCGGATCCTCGCCCCCGCCTCGGTCGACCTGCTGCTGGCGCCGCCGGGGCTGGGGTTCGAGGTGGACCAGCCGTGGTTCATGGGGGAGCTGGCCGGCCGGGGCGCGGCCGGGCACACCGGTTTCACCGGGACGAGCCTGGTCCTGGACCGGGCCACGGACAGCTTCCTGGTGCTGCTCGCCAACACCGTCCACCCGCGCCGCAGGCCGGCGGACAGCGTCCCGCGCGCGACGGCCGCGACCCGCCTCGCGCGGGCCGTACGGGCCGCGGACGACCGGGACGCCGCCGCCGGGGGCGTGTAACGGCGGGTGGATCCGGGTGAGGGTCACGGGGGAGGCCACGAGGAGGCGTCCGAAGCGACGTCCCGGTGGTGAGCGCTCGCGGCGAGAGGCGGTGGCGGCGGCGGGACGGCAGCCTGCGGGGCTGATGCGGGCGGCGCCGGACCCGCGCATCCCGCCCGTACCAGGCACCCACCACCCTCGCGGCCACCGCGCGGCATGAAGACGCCGGGGCACTCGAAGCGGCCTGAAGGCGCCGGGGAACCTGATGCGGCCTGAAGGCGCCGGGGCGCCCGAAGCGGCTGAAGGTGCCGGTGGCACCCGAACTAGACTCTTCCGGATGCACGCCCCTGATTCCCCCCGCACCGGCGCCGTCACCGTGCCCGAGGCACTGCGTACGGCACTCGCGCGGCTTCTGGACGGTCTGCCGCCCCGACAGGCCGCACAGGCGGTCGACCGGCTGATCGCCAACTACCGGGGGCGCACCCCCACCGACGCCCCGGTGCTCCGCGACCGCTCCGACGTCGCCGCGTACGCCGCATACCGGATGCCCGCGACCTTCGAGGCCGTCCGGGCCGCGCTCGCCGCGTTCCGGGAACAGCTGCCGGAGTGGTCGCCGGCGACCCATACGGACGTGGGCGGCGGCACCGGCGCGGCCACCTGGGCCGTGACGGCGGCCTGGCCCGAGGCGGAGCGCCGCACGACCGTGCTGGACTGGGCCGAGCCCGCGCTCGCGATCGGCCGCGAGCTGGCGGCGGACTCCGGCCTCCCGGCGCTGCGCGCCGCCGACTGGCGGCGTGCGGCGATCGGCGGCGGACTGGAGCTGCCCGAGGGCACCGACCTGGTCACGGTCTCCTACGTGCTGGGCGAGCTGACCCCTCAGGACCGCCGGTCGGTGGTCGACGAGGCGGCACGCGCGGCGCAGGCGGTGGTGCTGATCGAACCGGGCACCCCCGACGGCTATCTGCGGATCATCGAGGCCCGGGACCGGCTGATCGCGGCCGGCCTGCGGGTCGTCGCCCCCTGCCCGCACAGCGCCGCCTGCCCGATCGAACGGGGCCGGGACTGGTGCCACTTCGCGGCCCGGGTCGGACGGTCCTCGCTGCACCGGCAGGTGAAGGGCGGCTCCCTGCCGTACGAGGACGAGAAGTTCAGCTATGTGGCGGCGGTGCGCTTCCCGGCGGCCACCGCCGAGCACCGGGTGGTACGCCACCCGCAACTCCGCAAGGGACAGGTCCTGCTGGACCTCTGCACCGCCGACGGGGCCCTGCGCCGCAGCACGGTGACCAAGCGCCAGGGGCCGCTGTACCGCGCCGCCCGCGACACGGAGTGGGGCGACAGCTGGCCGCCACCGCAGGAACCGGACGCGACGGAGTGACGGGGCGCCGCCACGCCTGAGGGACGTCGGCTCCGACGGTGCCCCCTCTGCGCCTGACGGCCCCTGTGCCGGACGGCCCTTGTGTCTGACGGCCCTTGTGTCTGATGGTCCTTGCGTATGAGGACCCTTGCGCATGAGGGCCGTTGGGCCCGGAGGCGGACCGCGCTCCGGACGTGGCCGCCGGCCGGGGTTCCGTCCCGGCCGGCGTGCTCTCCGGCGGCCGTGCGGCGGCGCCGCCCGTTCCGGCCGGTCAGTCCGCCGGACGCAGCTCCATCGTGCAGCACTTGACGCTGCCGCCGCCCTTCAGGAGCTCCGACAGGTCCATGCCGATCGGTTCGTACCCCCGGTCCCGCAGGGGGTCGAAGAGGCCCAGCGCCGCCTGGGGGAGCAGGACGTGGTGGCCATCGGAGACCGCGTTCAGCCCGAACGCGGCGGCGTCGGCCTCCTCGGCGACGATCGCGTCCGGGAAGAGGCGGGCGAGGACGGCCCGGCTGCCGGGGGAGAAGGCGTCCGGGTAGTACATCACCTCGTCGCCGGCGAGGACACAGAGCGCGGTGTCCAGGTGGTAGTAGCGCGGGTCGATCAGATCCAGACCGATCACCGGGCGGCCGAAGAACTCCTGGGCCTCGGGATGGGACAACGGGCTGCTGCGGAAACCGCGGCCGGCCAGCAGCCAGGAGTCGGTGACGGCGAAGTCCCCCTCGCCCTCGTTGATGTGCACCGGTTCGCGGACGTCGGCCTCGTCCCAGCCGTGGGAGCGGAACCACTCCCGGTGCACCGCGGCCTCGGCGGTCCGCTCGGGATGGGCGAACCGGGCCCCGAGGACCCGGCCGTCCACGACGGTCGCGCCGTTGGCGGCGAAGACCATGTCCGGCAGATCCGGCCGCGGGTCGAGTACCTCCACGGTGTGCCCGAGGGTCCGGTAGCGGTCGCGCAGGTCCTCCCACTGCGCGAGGGCCAGTGCGAGATCGACCGGCTTGGTGGGGTCCATCCAGGGGTTGATGGAGTAGGTGACCTTGAAGTGCGTGGGTGGGCACATCAGGTACCGGCGAGGACTGAACGATGAGCGCAAGGAGGTCTCCTCACGGTGGAATGGGGCGCAGACGTGAGATACCTGCACGCTCACATGTTCCACCGTCGGGCCCCGCCGCGCAGTGATCCGTACGGATGAATCGCGACGGGGAACCGTGCCCGTCAGTCCTCTTGCGCTCCGCCCCGGGAATCCCCCGGACCGTCCGCTTCCCGGGCGGGCTCCCGGGCCGCCCGGAGGGAACGCAGCAACTCGCGTTTGGCGGCCTGCGGGTCGCTGCCGCCGCCCGCGGGCCGGCCGCCCCGTCCGCCGCGCAGCGCTGAGCGGGACAGATTGCTGCGGGTACCGCCCACGCCGAGCATGGAGCCGGCACTGCCTCGGGTCATGAGTCCTCCTCGGTCGAGCTAGCCGAGACGGTTCGTCTCGCTGTCGACTCCGAGTCTGCATGAAACGTATCGTCTCGTCAAGACGAAACGTCTCGCCTCGCAATGGTAGATTCGAACCATGCCTCAGACCCGGACCCCCGATTCCACCCGCCGCAACGAACGTTCCCGGCAGGCGATCCTCGACGCCGCCCTCGAACTCGTCGGAGAGGTCGGCTTCAACAAGCTGACGATCGAAGCCATCGCGGCCCGTGCCGGTGTCGGCAAGCAGACCATCTATCGCTGGTGGCCCTCGAAGGCCGCCGTGCTGTTCGACTCCTTCCTGGCTCTCAGCGGGCAGGAGGAGGGCGGCCCGGTGCTGCCCGACAGCGGTGACCTCGAGGCCGACCTGAAGCTCGTCCTGCGGGCCACCGCCGACGAGCTCAACGACCCCAAGTACGACCTGCCCAGCCGCGCCCTGACCGCCGAGAGCCAGAACGATCCCGAGCTCGCCCGCGAACTCACCGGCCGGGTCCTCGAACCGCAGCTCGTCGCCTTCGAGGAGCGGCTGCGCGCCGCCCGGGAGGCCGGGGAGGTCGCCGACGGCACGGATCTGCGGGTGGCCGTGGAGATGCTGGTCGGCCCGCTGTACCACCGGTGGATGCTGCGCACCCGCCCGCTGACGCACGACTTCGCGGACAGCGTCGTCGAACAGACCCTGCGGGGGCTCCGGCCGCGGGGCTAGCTCCGCAGGGTCCCGCCACCGCTGTACGGGACGGGGCACCGGGCCGGTCGCGGTCCGCACCGCACGGCGGTGACCGGTGCCTTCGTGACGGAATCGGCGTCCTCGGCCGGCTCTTCCGCTTCGAGGCCGCCGTGCCCCCGCCCTGACAGGCTGCCGTGCCCCCGCCCTGACGGGCCGCCGTGACCCCGCCCTGACGCGCTGCCGCGGTTCCCGCTCCGTCTGCGGCTCCCAGGGTGCCGCCGTTCAGCCGCTCCCGGTGCCCGCGCCGGTGCCCGCGCCCGCGCCCGGGACCCGCTCCACCGGGGTGGCCGCGAGCAGCGCCGGGGCGTCGGTGACGATCCCGTTGCAGCCCAGCCGCAGGGCCCGGTCGCGGTCCCGCGGGGTGTTCACCGTGTGCGCCCAGACCCGGGGGATGCCGGAGGCGACGGCCCGGCGCAGATCAGCGTCGCTCGCCCGGTGGTCCACGTCCAGCAGCGCCACGAAATCCCGCCACCGCTCGGGCCGGTCGTGACGCAGCTGGCGCGCCGAACGCCACAACTGGGCCAGCAGGCCCAGCCGGTGGGCCCGCCGGGCCAGCCACGGCCGGTTGGTGTTCACGAACACCGCCCGCTCGAGCCCCCGGGCGTGGATCATCCGGGCGAGCCGTGACAGGCTCCGCGGGTCCTTGGCCTCCAGTATCAGGACGCGCCGCCCGCCGAAGCGGTCCAGCACCTCCGCCACCGTCGGCGCGGGCTCCGGCCGCCAGCTGCGGCGCAGCGCGCCCCGCGGCCGGATCCGCACCGCTCGCCACTGCCACCGGCTCAGCCGGTCCACCGGTCCCCGCAGAGCGGTCGTCCGGTCCAGCGAGGCGTCGTGCATCACCACGAGCGTGCCGTCCCGCAGTATCCGGGTGTCGGCGTCGAGTACCTGGGCCGTGCCGCGGCTGAACGCTGTCAGCAGGCCCGACATGCTGTTCTCCGGAACCTCCAGCGCGCCGGCGCGGTGCGCGGTGTACACGGTTCCGGGCAGGTCGTCGACGGTCCGCCCGACGGCGGCGATCTGCACCGGCACGACCGGCCCCGCCAGGGACATCGCGACGACACCCGCCAGCAGGGACCTTGTGACCATGAAAACAACGCTAGGGCGGGATTTCCCGGTATGCCCTGTCATGGTGCCCCAATGGATGGCGGAGCCCACACACCCGGATGCGGAGTCCGGCCCCGGGGGGAGGAGGATGGTGGCAGCATTGATCGGACAGCGGTCGAAGTGAGGGGATAGATGGACTCCGACAACAACCGCAGTCGCGGCAGGGAAAGCAGGTTCTCCCAGTGGCTGCGCCGCCGTCCGAGAAGCGGTGCGGGCGCTCCGGGTACGGCTGCGGCGGACGCCGGCCGGGAGGATCTCCTGCTGGCCGCGGCCGCGGCGGGTTTCCCGCTCGCCCAGGCCGCGTACCCCTCCGACTACGGCTGTTCCTGCGACCGGATCGGCTGTCCCACGCCCGGTCGGCACCCCGTCTCCTTCGCCTGGCAGACCCAGGCCTCCACCGACCCGGAGAAGATCGGCCGCTGGCTGCGGGCCCAGCCGCAGGCCAACGTCATCACCGCCACCGGCATCAACCACGATGTGCTCGACGTGCCCGCGGACGCCGGGCTCAGCGCCCTGGAGCGGCTGGAGGCCGACGGGGTGGAGGTCGGCCCGGTCGTCGCCGGCGGGGAGGGACCCCGGGGCCGGGTGCTGTTCTTCACCGCCACCCGCGGCACCCCGGACGACGAGGACGAGTGGTGGCCCTGCGAGCTGGACTGCCACCCCGAGACCATGGACGAGCACCCCGGCCTGCGCTGGCACTGCCGCGGCAGCTATGTGCTCGTCCCCCCGTCGCGGCTGCCGTCCGCCGGTCCGGTGACCTGGCTGCGCGGGCCGGAGCGGCCGCTGCCGGATCCGCTGACGCTGCTGGAGACGCTGACGGACGCCTGTGCCCGGTACGCCACCGACGACAGCGACCACCACTCGGCGGCCTGGCCGCTCCACCACTGAGCACGCACGGGGCGGTGATCACGTCACGCACGGGGCGGTGATCCCCGAAGGGGGACGCGGCGCGTCAGGGGCGCCTGCCCGGACCTGCCCGGCCCCTCACGCGGTCACTTGCCGCGCGCGGCGGTCACGCCCTCCAGCCGGTTGAGAACGTCCACCGGGCCCCGCGGGGGAATCCGGGCCGCCGACTCGGAGATCCTGGAGAGGATCAGCGCGCGCTCCGGCTTGCCCTGCATCAGGGCCTTCGCCGTGGGGTCCTTGACCTCGCCCACCCGGGAACCGGCCGCCATCGTCCGCTGCTCGGCGTGGTGCGCGGCGAAGAACGCCAGCGCGCCGCCGTCCTCCGTGCGGAGCGCCACCGGCGCGTACTGCGGTGGCTTCGCGGGCTGGTCCCGGTAGTCCGTCCAGAACTGCGGGGTCTTCAGCAGCTTCTTGCGCGTCGCCCGCTGGCCCGAGGTGGCCGGGCCGTCGGCGAACACCCCGCCCCGGCCCGTCTGCAGATAGTCGGTGTACGCGCTGCTCAGCCGGCCCGGCGCCAGGGCCGGGCCGGCCGGCGAACCGGCCGCGACCGGCTCGGCCCAGCCGTCCTCGTCGGTCCGGAACGCCGGCACCTCGTCCTCGCTGAGGATCGAGAGGTAGGAGACCTTCCACGGATCGGCGGCCCGGGAGCGGGTGAAGACCAGCAGCCAGCGGAAGTCGTTGCGGTTGCTCGCGGTGTCCGCCACGAAGAACTTCGGCCACCCGGCCTGCTTCGGGATCGTGTACCGCGCGTCCGTCAGCTCCAGCGGGGGGAAGCCCGGGTTCCCGTCGGGGCTGTTGACGCGCTGCGCCTTCACCCGGGGCTCCTCCATGGCCAGCAGCGCGCCCGTCTCGACTCCCGCGGCGGCGGCCGGATCGCTCTTCCGGTACGCCGTGTTGTAGCCGTCGGTGAAGCGCTCCAGGGCCTTCGCCGCGTCAGCCTTCCGCGCCGCCGGGATGACCGCCCGTTCCCCGTGCACCGTCACGCACCCCGTCAGGCTCAGCAGAGCTGCGGCTGACAGGAACGCCGTCACCTGGGACCACCTGCGGGGCGTCCGTATCATCGGGTCGCGACTCCTTCGAGGGCTCCTCGGGGGCTGCTTGAGTCGGCGCAACCCTACCCGGGGCGAAGAACAGGGCGAGGGTGGGGATCACGTACAGCGTCCACACCACGACCTGGAGCACCGTCGGGTCCGGCTGGAAGTTCAGCGTGCCCTTCAGCAGGGTGCCGTACCAGCTGTCCGGCGGGACGGCGGCGCTGATGTCGAACGCCTTGGTGCCCAGCCCCGGGAGGAAGCGCGCCTCCTGCAGATCGTGGAAGCCGTACGCCAGCACGCCCGCCGCGACGACCACCAGCAGCGCGCCGGTCCAGGTGAAGAACTTCGACAGATTGATGCGCAGCGCGCCGCGGTAGAACAGCCAGCCCATCAGCACCGCCGAGACCAGGCCCAGCAGCACGCCGATCAGCGGCCGGGCCGTGCCGTCGTCGGTGGCCTTCACGGCCCGCCAGACGAACAGCGCGGTCTCCAGGCCCTCCCGGCCGACCGCCAGGAACGCCGTCGCCACCAGGGCGCCGGTGCCGACGGCCAGCGCCTGGTCCAGCTTGCCCTGGAGCTCGGCCTTCAGATGCCGCGCGGTGCGCCGCATCCAGAACACCATCCAGGTCACCAGGCCGACGGCGACGATCGACAGGGAGCCGCCGAGGAGTTCCTGGGCCTCGAACGTCAGCTGCTGCGAGCCGTACTCCAGCACCGCGCCGAACGCCAGGCTCACCCCGACCGCGATGCCGATGCCCGTCCAGATCGGGCGCAGCGCGTCCCGGCGCCCGGTCTTCACCAGGTACGCCACCAGGATGCAGACGACGAGGCTGGCCTCCAGGCCCTCGCGGAGACCGATCAGAAAGTTGGCGAACACGCCGGTCACCGCCCCTTCGTGGCGTCGAAGAGCTCCCGGCCCCACCAGTCGTCGCGGCCGCGGACGCCCGGCGGGACGGCGAACAGGGCCGAACCGACGTGCTGGATGTACTCGTTGAGCGCGTCGATCCGGGCGAGGTTGCGCTGCACGGGCACGAACCCGGTGCGGACGTCGCGCTGGTAGGCGATGAAGAACAGCCCGGCGTCCAGCAGCCCCAGCCCGTCCGTGCCGTCGGTGAAGGAGTAGCCGCGGCGCAGGATCTTCGCCCCGCCGTTGCTGTCGGGGTGCGCCAGGCGGACGTGCGCGTCCTCCTTCATGGCCTTCAGGTCCGGCTCGTCGCGCTCGCGGCGCTTGCCGTAGGGGGCGCCTTCGCCCTTGGTGCGGCCGAAGATGTCCTCCTGCTCCTGCAGGGAGGTGCGGTCCCAGGTCTCGATGCGCATCCGGATCCGCCGGGCCACCAGGTAGGAGCCGCCCGCGAGCCACTCCGGGCCGTCCTTCCCGGACACCCACACGTGCTTGCGGAGGGCGGGGGCGTCGGTGCCCGCGATGTTCCGGGTGCCGTCCTTGAACCCCATCATGTTGCGCGGGGTCTGCGCGTCGGGCGTGGTGGACGAGGTCTTGCCGAAGCCCAGTTGGGACCAGCGGATGGCGACCCTGCCGAAGCCGATCCGGGCGAGGTTGCGGATGGCGTGCACCGCGACCTGCGGGTCGTCGGCGCAGGCCTGGACGCACAGGTCGCCGTCGCTGCGGTCGGCGTCGAGGTTGTCGCCGGAGAACGTCGGCAGCTCGATCAGGGCCTCGGGCAGCTGGGACTTGAGGCCGAAGCGGTCCTTGCCGTCCCGCTCGAAGAGCGTCCGGCCGAAGCCGATGGTGAGGGTGAGCCGGGACGGCTTGAGGCCGAGGGCCTCGCCGGTGTCGTCCGGCGGTGCCTCCGGGATGCCGGGGACGGCGCCCTCGCCGACCGAACGGCCCGCGGTCATCGCCGCCGCGGCCTCGGTCCACTCCTTGAGCAGGGCGATCAGCTCGTCGCGGGAGTCGGTCTTCACGTCGAACGCGGCGAAGTGCAGCCGGTCCTGGACGGGCGTGGCGATACCGGCCTGGTGGCGGCCGTGGAAGGGCACCGCGGCGCCCGCGCCGCCGGCGAGCGCGGGTGCCGCGTCGTCGGCGGTCAGCGCGGCGGCGGTGCCGCCGGCCGCGGCGGCGCCCAGCGCGAGCCCGGCGCCGCCCCAGCCCAGCAGCGAGCGGCGCGACGGCGTCCGGCCCGCGGTTGTTCCGCCTGTCTCGTCGGTCTCGGAACTCATGCTTCTCCCTGCTTACTTCACGACGGCGGCGGCGAGCTTGGACAGCGGCTCGGCGAGGGCGTTGACCCCGTCGGACAGCTCCTTGCGGTCGGCCTTGCCGACGGTGTCGTAGGAGTCGAACGCGTAGGAGTCCTTGTCCTCGCGGTACCGGTCGAGCAGCTTGTCCAGCGCCGCGAACTGCCGGTCGAGCTCCTTGACGAGGGCCGGGTCGTTCTTGCCCGCGACCGGCTTGAGCAGCTCGTAGGACTTCTCCGCACCCTCGACGTTGGCCTTGAAGTCGACCAGGTCGGTGTGGCTGTAGCGCTCCTCCTCACCGGTGACCTTGCCGGTGGCGACCTCGTCCAGCAGCTCCTTGGCGCCGTTGGCCATGCCGGTCGGGTCGATCTCCGCCTTGCCGACGCGCTTCTGCCAGTCCTTCAGGTCGGTGACGAGCTGCGCGGCCAGGTCCTTCTCCTCCTGGCCGATCTTCTTGTCCTTCCACAGCGCCTTCTCCAGGCGGTGCCAGCCGGTCCACTTCTGGCCCTTCTCCAGCCCGTCCTCGCGGAGGTCGACCTTGGGGTCGATGTCACCGAAGGATTCGGCGACCGGCTCGGTGCGCTCCCAGCCGATGCGCGACGGGGCGTACGCCTTCTTGGCGCCCTCGACGTCGCCCTTCTTCACCGCGGCGACGAACTTCTCGACCTCGGGAAGGGTCTCGTCGGCCTGCGCCTGGACGTACTTCCGGTAGGCGGCGACCGCCCCGTCCAGCCGCGGGTCCAGCTTCTTCGCCGCGCCCTCGCCGGTGGCCTCGACCTTCTGCCGGATGCCGTGGCCCTTCATGCCGGGCTTGCAGGCGATCTCGTACGAACCGGCCTTGACGGTGGTGGTGATCGTGGCCTTGGTGCCGGGGCCGATGTTCTCCCGCTCGGTGACGATGCGGTCGCCGGGGGCGTAGACGTAGACCTCGGTGGTCTTCGCGCCGGTGTTCTCCACGGCGAGTTCCACGTGACCGGCCGCGAACTTCTTCTTGGACACCTTGCACGCGGTGTCCGAGGCGGTGATCTCGATCGCCCCGGGTCCCTTGGCGTCGGTCTTCTCGGCGCAGCCGGTGACCGCGGTGAGGGCCGCCGCGGCGACGGCCGCCAGGGCGGCACCGGAGGTGTTTCGGACGACTCGCATTCGGGCTCCAGGCATGCTCGGACAGAGAAGGGGGGTGGCGTGTGAGGCTGACCTAAGTTATCCGAGGCTTACCTGATCTCTCGCCGGGGGTCCAGTGACCCCGGTCTCACCGGAAGTGGTCCGGGGCGGCTGTCGGACCCCCGTGCCATCATGATTGTGCGTTTGTGCGGGGGCCTTTTTCGTGAGCGGACATCTGGGGGGATGATGGCTCGGACCATGACATTCGGTGCGGCGTTGAGTGAGCTCCGCGGCGCGCAGAAAACGGCGAAGGGGGTGTCGCTGTATTCACGTCACATCAACCGGCCGGCCGGGCGGATTCTCGCCGCGGCGGCCTGCCGCGCGGGACTGACCCCTAATCAGGTCACCCTGGTCAGCGCCGCGTTCAGCTTCTCCGCCGTGGCGGCGGTCGCCGTCTTCCCGCCCTCCTGGCCGCTCGCCCTCGCCGTCTGGGCGGGCCTGGTGGTCGGCTTCGCGTTCGACTCGGCGGACGGACAGCTGGCCCGGCTGCGGAGAGTGAGCAGTCCGGCCGGAGAGTGGCTCGACCACGTCGTGGACTGCGCGAAGATCACCGCACTGCACGCCGCGGTGCTGGTGTCCTTTTACCGATTCTTTGACCTGCCGGGCCCCGGCTGGCTGCTGCTGCCGCTCGGATTCCAGCTCGCGGCCGTGCTGATCTTCTGCGGTGGCCTGCTCACCGACAAGCTCAAGCCGAAGCCGGCCGCCGCCGCGCCCGCCCCGCCCGCCGCCGCGCCCTCACCTCTGCGGGCGGTGGCGCTGCTGCCGGTCGACTACGGCGTCTTCTGCCTCGTCTTCCTGACGCTCGGCAGCGAGCGGGTCTTCCTCGGCGCCTACACCGTGCTGGCCGCGGTGCACGGCCTCTTCCTGGCGGCCTTCATGGCGAAGTGGTTCCGGGAACTGTCTGCGATACGCCCGGCGTGACCAGCGCCTCCAGGGCGCGCCGCAGCTGGGTGCTGGAGGTGTGGACGGTATAGGGGAAGTAGACGACCTCGACGCCCACGGTGGCGAAGTCGCGCTCCAGCCGGTCCCCCTTCGGGGTGCCGCGCCAGTCGTCCCCCTTGAAGATCACGTCGAACCGGACCTGCTGCCAGGTGTCCAGCTTGTCCGGCACGGTCTCCACGAACGCCGCGTCCACGAAGCGGATGCTGCGGACGATCTCCAGGCGCTCGACGAGCGGAACCACCGGCGCGCGGCCCTTGGCCAGCTCCGCCATCTCGTCCGAGACGACCCCGGCGACCAGGTAGTCGCACTGGCTGCGGGCGTGTCTGAGGATGTTGAGATGGCCGACGTGAAAGAGGTCGTAGACCCCGGGTGCGTATCCCACGGTGTGCGGCATGCGAAATGGAACCCCCCACTCGCGACGCGCTCCCCAGCGCGTCAGAGCCACCGACGATAGTCGGGAGCGGAGCCGCCGACCGGAAGATTGCGAAAGCTGAACGAACAGAGAAAAACGACAAGTTGTACCCATGACGGGCTAGGGTGCAACTGATCGACTCTGGGGGGAGGAGATGCGCATGCCGGAGCATGGGGGGCGGCGCGTCCTGTTGGTGTCCACCAACTACGCGCCCGAACAGGCCGGAATCGGCCCGTACGCCACACAGACCGCCGAGCACTGGGCCGCCGACGGCCGGACCGAGGTGCACGTGCTGGCGGGAATGCCGCACTACCCGGCCTGGCGGACCGACCCCGCCTACCGCGGGGTGTGGCGCACCACGGAGGAGCGCGCCGGAGTGCGGGTGCACCGCCGCCGGCACACCGTCCCGCCACGGCAGACCGCCGTGCGCCGCGCCCTGTACGAGGCGTCGATCCTGGCCCACGGCCTGGCCGCGCCGCCGCGCACCGGCCGCCCGGACGCGGTCGTCGCCCAACTGCCCAGCCTGGCCGGAGGCGTCATCGGCGCCCGGATCGCCCGGCGGTACGGCGTGCCGTACGTACCCGTCGTCCAGGACCTGATGGGCGCCGCGGCGGCCCAGAGCGGCATCCGCGGCGGGGACCGGGCCGCGGCCGCCGCCGGAGCCGTCGAGCGCTACGCCCTGCGCCGGGCCACCCTGGTCGGCGTCATCCACGAGACCTTCGTCGACAAGGTCGCCGCGATGGGCGTCCCCCGGGAGCGCATCCGGCTCGTCCCCAACTGGTCGCACGTGGAGCGGCCCACCCGGCCGCGCGCCGAGATGCGGGCCCGGCTCGGCTGGCGCGAGGGCCGCACCGTGGTGCTCCACTCCGGCAACATGGGCCTCAAGCAGGGGCTGGAGGTGCTCGTCGAAGCCGCCCGGCAGGCCCCCGAGGTGCACATCGTGCTGATGGGCGACGGCAACCAGCGTGAGCACCTGCGGGCCCTCGGCGGCGGACTGCCCAACCTCCACTTCCTCCCGCCCGCGGACGAGGCCGACTTCCCGGACGTCCTCGCCGCCGCGGACGTCCTCGCCGTCACCCAGCGGGCCTCGGTGCTCGACATGAGCATCCCGTCCAAGCTCACCTCCTACTTCGCCGCCGGGCGGCCGGTGGTCGCCTCCGTCGCCGACCAGGGCGGCACCGCCGAGGAGGTCCGCCGCTCGGAAGCGGGCGTTCTGGTTCCGCCGGAGAATCCCGGCACGCTGCTGGCCGCGGTCCGTAAGCTGGCCGAAGACCCCGCCGCGGCCGACGCGTTGGGGGCGCGCGGCCCGGCCTACGTCGACGCCCACCTCAGCCGTGAGGCGGGCCTGGCCAGAATCACCCGGCTCCTCGACGAAGCGCTCGACGGCCGCCCCGACCCGCGGAGGGGGGCCCGCACATGACATCGCACATCGCCTCGGACCCGGCGCCCGGCGGCCCGGACCGGCCCCGTGCGCCCCAGGCGCACGAGGAACCGGACCTGCTGCGCGACCAGTTCAGACAACTGCTCCGCTACCGGCTGATCCTGGCCGTGGGCGTCGCCGTGGGGCTGCTCGGCGGCGCGCTGCTGGGCGTGCTCGGTGGCGACTCCTACGTCGCCACCAGCGAGGTCACCGTACGGGCCGCCTCGGTCGACCCGTTCGCCCCCGGCAGCACCTCCCCCGACAAGGGGGTGAGCATCGGCTCCGAGCGGCAGACGGCCGTCAGCAACGCCGTCGCCTGGCGAGCGGCCAAGGCCCTCGGCCTCCCGCCGGGCACCAAGGGACTCCAGGCGGGCCTCCAGGTCACCAACCCGCCCAACACGCTCGTGCTGCGCTTCGCCTACACCGACTCCTCGCCGAGCCGGGCCGCCGAGCGCGCCAACGCCTTCACCCGCGCCTACCTCGACAACCGCGAGCAGCAGACCAAGAGCCTCATCGACAACATGGTCAAGGGCTACCAGACGCAGCTCAAGCCGCTGGAGAAGCAGCGCGACGAGCTGGCGAAGCAGGTCGCCGGACTCAGCGACGGCCGCGCCCTGGACACGGTGCTGTCCACCCAGTCCGGGGTGCTCGGCAAGATCTCCGAGCTGAACAGCAACGTCACCAAGCTCAAAGCCCTCGACACCACCCCCGGGTTCGTCGTCCGCACCGCCACCCCGCCGTCCGAACCGTCCGGCCCCGGGCTGCCGATGATGCTGGGCCTCGGCGCCGCCGTCGGCATCGGCCTCGGCCTCCTCGGCGCCTGGGTGCGGCTCGTCTTCGACCCCACCGCCCGCTCCGAGAGCGATGTCGTCCGGGCCCTGCGCGCGCCTGTCCTCGGCACCCTGCCCCGCGGCCGGCGCGGACAGACCACCGCGCTGCTCGCGGACGGCCGGCTCGCCGAGGAGTACCGTTCCGTCGCCTTCCGGCTCGCCTACGACCAGCGGTTCGCCGGCCGCCGGCGGCTGCTCGTCGTCGCCCCGCGCGGCACCATCGACACCGCCGCCGCGGTCTCCGTGAACCTCGCCGCCTCCTTCGTCGAGATGGGGCGCGAGGTGCTGCTCGTCGAGGCCGACCTGCGCACCCCGTCGCTCTCCGCCCGGCTCCGCGCCACCGACGGCATCCGGCCCGGCTGGGCCCGCACCCCGGCCCGCGGCGACAACGGCTGGCCCACGGGGGAGCAGATACCCATCGACGCGGGGGAGTCCGGCGCCTTCGACCTGATCCCCGGCGGCCGGGTCCGCAACGTCGCGCGCGCCCTGACCTCCACTCCCGCCACCCAGCTCATCGCCACCGCCGACGACGAGGACTCGGTCGTCGTCGTCCTCGCCCCGGCCGTCCTCTCCTACGCCGACGCCATAGCGCTCGCCGACCGGGTCGACGGCGTCCTGGTCGTCTGCGACCCCCGCGAGGTGCGGCGCGACGACCTCGACCGGGTGCGGGAACTCGTCGCCGGCGCGGGCGGCACGGTGCTCGGCGCCGTCCTCCACTCCGAAGGCGGCAACCGGCCCCGCGGCGGGTCCAAGGGCGGGACGGGCACCCGGCGCCGCACCGAGGCCGACGCGGCGCAGCCGGCCACCGACGCGGCGGAGGGCCCGGAACGCCCCGAGGGGCCCGGCACGCTCGCCCTGCGCCAGGTCGACCCGGACGAGCTCCCCGCCCGTACGTCCTCCCGCCGGTGACGGTTTCGCGGGACGGCCGTGGACGACGCCACGGCCGCAGCGGTGGCGCGGGCGGCCCGGTCCGGCGACCCGGTGGTGAGGAGGCCGTTCCGGGCGGCGGGGCGGGGGCCGGAGGGAAGGCCGCTTCCGGTGACATGGCGGGGCCCGGCGATGATGCCGGCTCCGGCGGGCCGGACTCCTGCGGGGAGCAGGGCGGCACAACCTCCGGCGGCGGAACGGGCTCCAGCGGCGGGACCGGCTCCGGCGGTGATGCCCGCTCCGGCGGTGCGGGCGGCGGCGGGGACTTCGGCGGCGCGGCCCCCACAGGCGCGGCCGCCACCGACGCACCCGCCACCGGCCGCAACGGCATCGGCACCCGGCTCGCCGTCCTCTGCTCCGTCGCCGACCAAGGCGTGTCGGCCCTCACCAACATCGTGGTGCTGGTCGTCGCCGCCCGGCTTTCCAGCGCCGCCGGGTTCTCCGTCTTCTCCCTGCTCTACACCGTGTTCGCGGTGCTGCTCGGGCTCTTCGTCGCCTACGTCGGCCAGGCGCTCGTCCTGGAACGCGGCGAACCGGCCGCCGTACGGGAGGCCTGCCGCTCCGCCGTGGCCTTCACCGCCTGGGCCTCGGCGGCGATCGGCGCCGTCATGGCCGCCGTCCTCTTCCTCGTGCCGGGCGGCACCGCGCACGGACTCGCGGTCCTGGGCCTCGTCCTGCCCGTCGTCCTGGTCCAGGACGGCATGCGCTACTGCTTCTCCACTCTGCGGCTGCCGCACTGCGCCCTCGCCGCCGACCTGGTCCGCCTCGCCGCCGCCGTCCCCGCCCTCGCCGTCCAGCCGCCCGGCTCCGGGCCCGAACGCCTCATCGCCGTCTGGGGGCTCTCCGCCCTCCCGGCCCTGGCCGTCTCCGCGGCGCTGCTCGCCCCCCGGCTGCGCGGCGCCGCCTCCGACCCGCGCCGACTGCTCCGCCGAGGCCACCTCGGCAGGCGCTTCGTCGTCGAATTCGCCGTCGGCAACGCCTCCAGCCAGCTCGCCGTCATCGGACTCGGCCTGTTCGCCAGCCCGTTGGCGGTCGGCGCGCTGCGCGGCGTGACGACCCTCTTCGGCCCGATGAACGTGCTGTTCAACGCCTCCACGGGATTCGGCCCGCCGATCCTCAACCGCTACCCGACGGCGGCCCGCAAGGTGCGCGCGACCGTGGTCCTGGCCATCGCCCTCTCTGCCGTCGCCGCCGCCTGGGCCGCCGTCCTCATCGCGCTCCCGGACCGCCTCGGCCGCGAACTCCTCGGCGACACCTGGGCGGCCTCCTCCGCGCTCCTCCCGGCGACCGGCAGCCAGTACGCGGCCATCGCCCTGGGCACCTGCGCCCTGCTCACCCTCCGCGTGCTGCGCCCCCGCGCCACCCTCCCGATCCAGGTCGTCTTCTCGCTGCTCTCGGTGGCCGCCATGCTCACCGGCTACGCCCTGGGCGGCGTCCTCGGCGCGGCCTGGGGGCTGTGCCTCGGTTCGGCGTGCAAGGCGGTGGCGGCGTGGCTGCGGATCGCCGTGGTCCGCCGCTCCCCGGAACCGGCGGGCGCCGAGGCGGGGGAGCCGGACGCGGCGGGGGACAGGGACGACGTCACCCGGTCCGGACAGGGCTGACGTCCCGGCCCTCGCGCCGCAACCCGGGGGCGGTCAGGGGGCTTGGTGGAACCTCCGCTACCGTACGACGGTTGCCGCCATGTCCACGTCCATGCCGTACATCGATGTTCGGTGCCCAGGTGCCGTGTCCATGGAGGGCGATCAGCACCGCGTATCCGACCGTCCGGGGGACCTCTTCATGACCATCGCGCAGCCGCTCGACGACTCGGCCCGGGCGGCGCGACTGCGCCGCGCGTGGATCCTCATCGGGGTCCTGGTCGTCGTTGTCGTCTCCGCCACGCTCCTCAACCGCCACTTCGCCGGTGACAACGACGTCGCGCAGCTGAAGGCGGGGGACTGCTTCCAGAAGACCGGGTCCGAGGACGACCCGGGCGTCAAGCAGCTGGGATGCGGCGATTCCCACGCCCGCTACCGGGTGCTCAAGCGGCTCGACGACGAGGTGACCGGGCTGGCGTGTTCGGACGTCAAGGGCTCCACCGGCTCGATCAGCGCGGCCGGCGCGGAGTCCTACGTCGTGTGCTTCGCGAGGAACCGGCACTGAGCCGGTCCCGGCAGCCCGTTCCGGCGTGACCCGCTGGGGCCCCTCCCGGCGGCGATGCGCCGGCCCGTCCCCGTCAGTGCAGCAGCTTCCGCGGATCCGACCGGAACGTCGTCACCAGCGCCAGGCACACCATCGCGATCCCGATCCGCCCCGACGCCTGGAGCAGCGGGCCGCGCAGCAGGATGAAGGCGTACCCCGCCACCACCGGGATGACGATCGCCAGGACGTTGCCCGGCCGTGGATCGTCCAGCGTGCGGACGGTGTAGCGGCGGTCCGCCCGGGCGCAGAGATAGCCCAGGCCCAGGAAGCCTCCCGTCATGCCCACCGGGCCGAAATCCAGCCAGAGTTCGGCCCACAGCGGTGAGGACAGATTGGTGTTCTGCATGCCCATCCACTGGCCGACCCGGACGCCGGAGTCCAGCGGCTTGCCGTGCCAGATGGAGCGGGGCACGAAGAAGAACGTCGACGCCGCCAGCTGACGGCCGTACGCATGGCCGGTGCCCGAGTCGACCATGGTGATGGTGTTGGCGAACATGCCGATCTGGTCGTAGTCCTTGCGCACCAGCGGATCGAAGGCCGATTCGGACTCCACCGGCCGGTGGCCGCTCTCGTCGTACCGGAACCGGTCCATGAACGGGAACAGCAGCAGCGCCGCCACCACCCCCATCGCCAGCGCCGCCCGGTACATCACCGGACTCTTCGGAAAGGCCGTGAAGAGGATCGAGAACATCACGGTCAGGAACCAGTAACGCGGGTTGGAGATCGGGTTGTTGACCAGGGCGTTCACCCCGAGCAACCCGACCCACATCAGCAGCACCAGCGGGCGTCGGCGGGCCGCGCGGGAGGTGACCAGCCAGCGGGTGAGGAAGAGGAACGCCAGCAGCGCGGGCACCGTGCCGAAGCCGCGCAGGAACGCCGACCCGACGTGCGACTCCGAGTCCGCGGCGGCCACACCGCTGCTCTGGATGCCCTCGCTGATCTCCTGACGGCTGCTGAAGAAGACCGCCGGACCACCCAGTTTGACCACGAACAGCGCACTGGCCACGAACGCCAGCGCCACCAGCAGATAGAGCCGCCGCCGGCTGACCGAGGCGGTGCGCCGGGGAGCCCGGTTGCGGAGCACCGGCCGGTGCCGGGCCAGCAGCACGCCCACGTCGTAGGCGACCAGGCCGATCAGCGAGAGCGTGGTGGCGAGCACCAGGTCGGAGCGGGTCCCGACGACCGGCGTCGGGGTCTGGCCGAGAACCGCCTGTGCCAACGGCGCCACCCCGAGCGCCACATACACGAACATCCAGAACGACCCCTGGATGAGCCGCCGCCGCACGGTCAGCGTCATCGCCGCCAGCCGGGCCCCGGCGTATCCGGTGAGCACCAGTTGCAGCCAGTACGCCTCGTCCCGGATCCCCGGCCCCGGCAGCGCGGCCACCACCCCGGGCAGCAGGAACACCAGCCCCAGGACGAGCGGCACGGCCAGCGCCCGGGACAGCACGGCCCGGGGCGAGACCGGCGGCACGTCGGGCGGAACGGGCGGTTCGGTCGGCCCGGCCGGTTCGGTCGGCGCGACGTCCCGTACCTCAACAGCCATGGCCCCCACCCTCGTTCCCCGTGCCCCCTGCACCGGGCCTGCCGGTCCGTCGGACACCTGCGCCCGGAACCCCCGGCCCGGTGCCCCACGGCAAGTCTAGGGAGTCCGGCCTGACCGTATCCGCAGAACGCACGAGCCTCGAACGCCACATCGAAGGATCCGGCCGCGCCGCCGCGTGCCCGCCGCTACGCTGGCCGGACGATGCCGGGGGGCATCGGGGGGAGGAACAATCGGTGAAGGTTCTGCATGTCGTCACGCTGCACACACCGACCAACGACTTCGGCGGCCCCACCCGGGTGGCGCTCAATCTCTCCCAGGGACTGCGGGCCCGTGGTGTGGACGCCCGGATCGCCACCCTGGGGGACGGGTTCACCGGGCCGCTGCCGAAGGAGATCGAGGGCGTACCGGCGTTCATGTTCCAGGCGCGGCACGTCCTGCCGCAGTTCGAGGTCAGCGGCATCACCTCACCGGCGCTGCTCGCCCGCGCCCGCGAGCTGGTGAAGACCGCCGACGTCGTGCACGTCCATCTGATGCGCGATCTGATCACCCTGCCGTTCGCCCTGATCGCGCTGCAGCTCGGCCGCCCGCTGGTGCTCCAGACCCACGGCATGATCGACCCCACCGAGAAGCGGGTCGCGAAGCTGGTGGACGCGCTCGGGCTGCGCCGGGTGCTGCGCGGCGCGGACTCGATCCTCCACCTGACCGGGATGGAGCGGGACGACGTGGAGGCGGTGATCGCGCCGGACCGGCTGAACAGCACGCACCGCCTGGTCAACGGCGTCCGCCTGCAGGAGCGCCGGCCCGCGGCCGACGGCGGCCGGCCGCCCACGGTGCTGTATTGCGCCCGCGTCCAGGCCCGGAAGCGGCCCGAGGACTTCATCGCGGCGATGCCCACCGTCCTCGCCAAGCACCCGGACGCCCGCTTCGTCCTGGCCGGCCCGGACACCGGCGCGCTCGCCGCCCCGATGCTGGACCTCGCCCGGCAACTGGGCGTCGCCGACTCCGTCGAGTACGTCGGTGCCCTCGGCCACGCCGAGGTCCTGGAGCGGCTGCGCACGGCGGACGTCTACGTACTGCCGTCGGTCGTGGAGCCGTTCGCCGTCTCGGTCCTGGAGGCGATGTCGGTCGGCGTGCCCGTGGTGGTGACGAAGACCGGCGGCCTCTCCCCGGGCGTCGAGGCGGCCGGCGCCGGACGCGTCGTGGACAGCAAGCCCGACCGCGACAACGGCGCACTGGTGGGGCAGGCGATCCTGGAACTCCTCGACCCGGCAGCCAACGAGGAGGCGTCCCAGGCGGCCTGGGGGCTGATCCGCGACCAGTTCTCCATCGACAAGGTCGTCGACACCCTCCAGGCGGTCTACGACGGGGCGATCCGGCGGCACTGAGGGGCCATACGGCAGCGAGGGACCGGCTCAGCGTGGGTGAGTACCGTCGCTCGACGGCTGTTCGTTCACCCACCGCTGGGCCGCGGCGAGATCCGGCGCAGCTCCGGCGGCTCGTACGAGAATCCGTTCCACTCCTCCAGTGCCCGTGGCTCGCCGGGGCGGAGGCGGCCGCCTCCACCATGGAGCGGACGGTGCCGACGGTGGATGTTCAGTGGTGGGCGACGGCGCTTGTCGTACGCCGCGAGCGGGTCTCCGCTGTCGATGCGGGGGACGGCGGGGACGGCTGGTTCGGCGGCCCGGGCCGGGAGTGCTTGCCCATGGCTCGATGGTCTCAGGCCGCAACCGGTGTCGGGCGCGTTGCCGCGAGATCCCGCGCGCGGGTGCAGACCTCGTCCACGTCGGCGGTGCGGTACGGGCGTGCGGCGTTCAGCAGGGTGTTGAGCCGGGAGGCGACGAGCGTGGAATCGACCCGGGCCGCCTCGTCGAGGGCGTGCCGGGCGGCTCGGGCGGCCTGCTCGGGCTCGCCCTCGTTGAACAGAGCGGCGGCCAGGCCGATCCGGTCCATGACACGCACCCGCTCGAACCCCGGCTTCCTGAGCGCGAGGGCGTCGGCGAAGTGGGTGCTCGCTGCGCGAGGCCGGAGGGCGCAGGCCAGGTCGCGGGCGGAGACCGCACGGGCTCCGGCGTGCTCGGCGGCGTCGAAGTAGGCCACCCAGTCGGGGACGTCGTCGCCGAGGCCCTCGGCCACCAACTCGTCAGCGACGACGAGGTGCTTCTCCGCCAGGCGCTCATCACCGAGGGCCGCGTGGACCCGCCCGGTCTGGGAGGCGACCAGCGCCCTGGTCGCGGGCAGCTCGGCCTTCGCCCCGGCTACAGCGAGCAGGCCGAGTGCGTCGCCGGGGTGTCCGAGGTAGATCATCTGGTGTGACATGCGGGTGACGATCTCCACCCCACGGTCGGGCTGCCCGGCCTCGCCCGCAGCGTAGATGCCGTAGGACCAGTACCGCTGGGCGGTGGCATACCGTCCGCAGTCGTGACTGACCCATCCGGCCAGCGCCGCCAGGTCGGCGGCAGCCGCGAAGACCCGGGTCTTGAGCGACGGCGGCACGCCGTCCTGGACGCGGCGGGCGACTTCTGCAAGCTGTGCGACGATCGCGGAGCGGTAGAGCCCGCCCCCCTTGGAGGCGTCGGCCTTCGTGAAGAAGGTGGTGACGTCTTCCAGGGCAGCGGTGGTGTCGGCGTCGAAGCCCTTCGTGTCGCGGTTCAGGCGGCGGGCATGGCCGCCCAGCATGCGCTCGGCGGCGAGGATCAGCGGGGTGCCGAGGGCGAGCCTGAGGGCGTCGCGACGATCGAGGAAGAGGTCCATCCGAGTCCAAACGGCCAGGGCCTGGGCGGCTGCCTCGGTCAGCAACGGGAGCTGGATGTCATCCAACGTGGGCCCGGCAGCCATCAGACCGAGATCACCCGGGGTGAGGGGCTGACCGGCCGCCTCGGACAGCACCGCGGCGAGGAGCACGGGTACGGGCGGGCGTGGGCGTTCGCCCTCGATCCAGCGGCGGATGCGGGTGGCGTTCGGGGCAATCTGTCGGTGACCTCGGCGCATCGCTTCGGCTGCGATCCGGCGGGCGAGTTCGCCGTGGGAAAGGTCGGCTGCCGCGATCCATAACGCGAGGTTCGGATTGCTGATTCTGCCGGTCATCACCGTTCTCCCCTCCCCGAGCACCTGTCGCGGAGCGTTGCCACTTCGCCACGTCTCGCGACATCACGGTACTGGTCACTGCGGGTGCGGGCGGTCGATTCTGCTCAGGCGGTAGCCGCCCGGCCATCCACATGAGGCAAGAGGAAGGGCGAACACGCATGTGATCACGGGCTCCGCTGTCGCACTCACCCCGCGTGAGGGCCGGTGGGAGGTCGTCATTGCTGGTGGGTCGGCGCCCCTTCGCCAGCTCGGGCCGGACCGTGATGCGCGTGCTGATTTGCTCCCGTTGTGTGTGCGACATCCGCCGGTCTGGTGGGGTCCTGGCCGCCATGTCAGAACTGTCCGTAAATTACCTGTCGCTCAGAGTGGCCGCTTTGGGAGGGTCAGGGCGTACTTCGGCCCTGGTGCTGGGTCGGGGGCGTCTCATCCCTGAAGGGGTTTTCGTGGCGTCTGTGTTCTTGTCTCAGAGTGAGCGTGTGGAGCGGGTACGTGCGCAGTTGCAGGGCCGTCCCGCAACGGAACGGACCCGGCGGCGGGCAGCGGCGCCGCGGGATACGGCCCTGCTGTACGGGGTGCTGCTGCGGGGGGCGGCCCGGCTGGATGCGGGCATGGAGCTGACGGATCTGGAGGCGGGGCTGCTGGCGCCGCTGGGGCACCTGCTCAGCGAGGAGGACATCCGCGAGATCGGGCGGGTGTACACGGAGGAAGCCTCGGTGCGCCACGCGCCGCAGCTGTTCCCCCAAACGGTGACGGCGCGTCCGCTGGCTGAGGGTTACGCCACCGAGGACCTGCTCAAGGACCTGCCGGAGACACAGGACATCTCCGCGCAGCCGAACGTGAACGTGGTCGACGTGGGCGCCACCGAGGTGCCGGAGGAACTGAACAGCATCGAGTTCTGCCGGGCAGTGGAGGAGGCCGGCTTCGGGGTCACGCTGGTGACCTCCTCGGCTCCGGCCGAGCAGGCCGCCGCGAACTTCCACGCCCGGATCGTCCTGGACAAGATGCACTGCGTGGACGCCACCAACGGGGAGACCGGCCGGGATGAGATCTACTGGGCGCTGAGCTCCGGCTCCGATGGCGGTGGCAAGCACACCCGCAAGACCGAGCACTACGGCTCCCTCAACTCCGGCGACTGGGCCACCATCCGCGCCGAGGACCAGATCCTGTTCGACGGCATCATCAGCAAGATCGTGGCCTGCAACATCGCCTGCTGGGAAGAAGACGACAGCACCAGCGGCTTCCACGACGAGATGCGTCGCAAGCTGCGCATCATCTCCGATGAGCTGGCCAAGTTCTCCGAGCTCATCGCGCCGCTCCCGTCCGGCCAGTGGGGGAACACGGCCGACTGGATCATGCTCGCCTCGATGATCGTACGGCTCATCGAAGAACTCATTGCCTGGCTCAGGAACGACGACGACTTCATCCAGGAACACACCATCGTCTTCGACCGCCCGGCCATCGCGGCTCTGGCCGCGCTGCCGAATCAGACCCGCTACTTCCAGTTCACCGGCGACGGTGGCATCTTCCGCCTGTACGCGCGGTGGGCCGGACGTGGTGACACCCGCCTGCTGTCGACCACCTCCACCAACGGCACCGCCTGGAGCACGGACACCCCCTTCCCCTCCGGCGGTACGGTCGCCGCCGCGGCCCTGGCCGTCTACGACGGCAAGCTGTTCTCCATGGTCCGCAGCGCCGCCGACGATGGAAGGCTGTACTGGAACCGCTACGACGGGCCCTCCTGGAGCGCCTTCTCCTACCTCGCCGGCGCCAGTCCCTCCGCACCAGCCCTGGCCGCCCACGGCAGCAAGCTCTACTCCGCCCACCACTCCGTGACCGGTGAACTGTTCCTCGACAGCTTCGACGGCCACCGGTGGGCCGGCTACGCCAAACTCCCCGACGACGTGCGCACCTTCTCCGCCCCGGCGCTCGCCTCCTACAACGGCAAGCTCCACCTCATGATCCGCCGCGCGAAGCGATTCCACCCCAGCTTCAACATCTACCTCGACAGCGATGACCTGCACTGGGCCACCTTCGACGGCACCCGCTGGAGCGCCTTCACCGCGCTCCCGGCCAAGAGCACCAGCACCCCGGCCCTGGCCCCCTTCAACAACATGCTCTTCGCGGTCCACCGCAGCATCGCCGATGACGGGCTGTACTGGACGACACTGCACACCAACAACGTCTGGTACACCTACCAGAAATTCCCCTCCGGCAAGACCGGCACCGCACCCGCCCTGGCGGCCCACAACGGCAAGCTGTACTGCGCCGTCCGCGCCGCCGGCGCAGGCCAGGACCTGTGGGAGGCAACGGCGGAGGGGCCCAGCTGGAGCGGGTTCCGTCGCATCCCCGCGACCAGCCTCTCGGCTCCGGCCCTGGCGTCCCACAACGGCACCCTGCACTGCGTCCACCGCGGCTGACCCACCACCGCACCGGGCCCGTCCCGCACACCGTGAGGCGGGCCCGGCGAGCGCACCGTCCAGAAATCCCACGAGATCCCAGGCGAGGCCGTGAGCCGGCTGTCCCCGCTGCTCAAGGGAGAGGGGCTGCCCCGCCGCACGGCGGGACAGCCCCTCCTCCAGTCCTCGACCCGACGGGCCCCTACCGGATCGTGACCCGCTCCACCGTGACCCCCGGCCGGCCCGCCTCGCTCAGTTCGCCCTCCCGGGCCTTCAGCCCGATCTGCCAGCGGTAGAAGCTCATGGCCAGGGCGTAGTCGAAGCCGGCCCGGCCGTCCAGGAAGCCGCGCTTGTAGAGGTAGGCGTAGGCGAATGACACCAGCGGCTTGAACGGGGCCTTGTGGAAGAGCTGGCCCTGCCGGGTCTTGGCCTGCCGGATCTCCTCCTTGACCTCCGGGTGGTGCTCCAGCCACGCCTCCCAGTCCGAGTACCGGTTGTGCCGGTCGAACCAGGTCCGCACCGGGTCCAGGTCCTCGTGCTCGATCGGGGACTTGAGCCGCCACACGTGCTCGGCGATCGGCTGGTAGTGGCCCTCCTGTTCGCCCATGCCCGGCGCGTCCAGGTCCCCGAGGACGGGGAAGTGGCAGCGTGTGCGGTCCAGCAGCGCCCGCTTGACGATGGTGTAGCCGTGCCGCAGCCGGCGGCCCGCGAACCAGTAGCCCAGCGGGATGTCGAACGCCGCCACCTTCAGCGGCCGGGAGAAGCAGTGCCGCAGTTCGGCCAGCAGCTCCGGGGACGGCGTCTCGTCACCGTCGAGGAACAGCAGCCACGGGATCTGGGGATGGACGTGGTCCAGGCACCACTGCTTCTTCTTCGGATAGCCGCCGTCCCAGGTGTACGGGACGACCTCGGCACCCTCCTCCGCGGCGATCTTGCAGGTCTCGTCCGTGCTGTCCGAGTCGACCACCACCACCGCTTCGAAGTGGTCGATGACCGACCGTACGGTGCGGGCGATGTTCTCGGCCTCGTTCTTCGTGGGGATCGCCACCACGATGGGGAGCTTGCTCGGGTTCAACCGCCGCTTCCTTCCTTGGAGGCCTTCAGCAGGGGCAGCTGCTTCGGACAGAGGTGCTTCACCGCCGCCTCCGCGTTCGGGATCTCCCCCGAGCGGAGCGCGCTGATCGCCGCCTTGCGGTCCAGCTCGGCCGTACGGGAGAGCCGGTCGCAGCTCTCCTGCCCGATCTGCAGGACCGCTGCCGGGTCCGTGCCCTTCGGCACCCGGTCGGTCAGATACGACTTCTGCTTCTCGGTGAACGATCCGGTGACGGGCTTCAGATCCCGCTCCGACACCTTGGGGCCCGGCGGGGTCCGCGGGGCCTTCGGCTTCTTCGCCTCGGATCCCTCACCGACGTCGGTGGCCGGGGAGTCGCCCGCCGCCCGGTCGTCCGCGGACGCCGCCGCGGACCGGGCCTTCCCGGACCCCTTGTCCTGCTCCCCGCCGCTACCGCATCCGGTCAGCAGCGTCGCCGCCGCCGCGAGGAGCGCGGCGGCGACGACGGACCGGCGGCCGCGGATCACCCGCGGGTCCGGAGGTTGTAGTGACCGGAGACCTGCGAGCCGGACAGCACACTCGGGTAGACCGCGGTCTCGTCGATCTGCCCGTTGAAGTAGTCGCTGGACGGGCTGCTCGGCCACGAGGAGTTGATGGTGTCCCCGCCGACGTGCCAGTAGCCGTCGTAGTCCGAGCTGGACGTCACCAGCAGATTGCTGGCCCGCAGCGAGCCGTCGACGTACAGCCGCATGCCGCTCGGCCCCTGGGTGGCGACGACGTGGTGCCACCTGCCGTCGTTCAGGCCGAACCCGCTGCTGATGGTACGGGCGAAGCCGCTGTGCACACCGAAGACCACCCGGCCGTCGTTGGTCATGTACAGCTGCTTGTCGTGGCTGGCGCTCGGCTCCTGGGTGCGGTCGCCGAAGCCGATGAGCTTGCCGCCGGAGGTCGTCGTCGTCCGGAACCAGGTCTCCATGGTGTACTGCGACGGCCGGCTGTGCTTGCGGTCGCTGTAGGTGTACTCGTCGGAGCCGTTGTAGCCCACGGCCGTGCTGCCGCCGGGGACGGCCGCCGGGGTCACCCGGTACGTCGGACCGTTGCGGTGGACACCGCTGTTGTCGCCGCCCGAGGCGTCCGCCGCGAACTGCCCCGACGCCTCGTCGAAGCGCCAGTACAGATTCGCGCCGTCGGCCTTCACCCGCTCCGCGTAGGAGTCGGCCGCGGCCGGCACCGTCACCGTCTGGGTGGCGGACCGGGCACTGGTGTTGGTGCCGTCGCTCGCCGTGATCCGGTAGGTGTACGTCGAGCCCGGCGTCACATCGGTGTCGGTGAAGGAGAGCTGCGGCCGGACCCACGGCAGCGAGGAGCCGCTGACGGTGTGGACGGGCGTCGTCCCGCCGTTCCGGTAGACCCGGTAGGTCAGCTTGCTGTCGTCCAGGTCGAGACTGGACTGCCAGCGGACGTTCACCTCGCTCGGCTTCACGCTGGAGGCGTTGACCAGCGGAACCGACGGCGCCGAGGTGTCCGGGCCGCTCGCGAAGCGGGTCAGGCCCTGCTGACGGCCGCCGTTGACGGTGGTGAACTCGCCGCCCACCCACAGGTAGTCGGTCCCGCCCGCCTGAGCCGTCTCCATCACGCGCGGGCCGATCTGCTCGCCCAGGCCGTCATTGGTGTCCGGGAACCAGCCGAGCAGGGTCGGGTCGTCGACCGACTGCGCGAGCAGGTGCTTGCGGCGCTGGTTGGGGAACTCGCCCATGCTGCTGCAGTCGTGCGCGTGCGAGCCCGAGTAGAGCACCGACTTGTGGACCGTCACCGCCTGGGTGGCGCCCAGGCAGGTGTCCCGCCAGCGCTGGTTGAAGTCGCTCGCGTTCAGCGCGATCCGGCCGTCGAAGACCCCGCCGCCGGTGCCCTCGTTGCCGGTGTAGACGCCGGTGGCGTCCGAAGTGAGGTCCTTGACCGTCGAGGTGGTCGGGATGAAGCCCCGGGCGTAGGTCTTGGTGAGCGCGCCGGTACCCGCGTCGACCACGGCGAGGGCGTGCGAGTCGGCCCCGCGCACCGTCATGAAGTCGCCGCCGAGCACCACGTTCTTCCCGTCGGGGGCGACCTCCAGGGCGCGGCCCGGCTCGTCGGCGTCGGCCGTCCACGGCTTGAGGTCACCCCCCGTGGTGACCGCGCCGAAGTAGCGCCGCGACTGCCCCTCCAGCGAGGTGAAGTCGCCGCCGAGGTAGACGGTGTCGTCCGTGACGGCCAGGGCGCGCACGGTCGCGCTGGACGCCACCTTGAACGACGTCTTCGGCGTGCAGGTCGCGATGTCGATCGCCGCGACATTGCTCGCCCCGATCCCGTTCACCGCGCCGAACTGCCCGCCCGCGTACAGGGTCTTGCGGTCCGGGGAGACCGCCAGTGCCCGTACGGTGGCCGTGCCCGAGCCGATGGTGAACGACAGCTTGCAGGACGTCGGCGCGCCCGTCGCCGCGTTGAACGCCGCGAAGTTGACGGCCGGCTGCTCACCGCCGTCCGAGCCCTCCTCCGGCGGCCGGATCGTCGAGAACGTGCCGCCCGCGAAGACCATCCCGTCCGCCTGGGCCATCGACCAGACGATGCCGTTCGTCTGCCAGGTCGGCAGATCGTCGGCCGTGATCCCGACGGGCGGGGTCAGCGCGGCTGCCGACGGCGCCGTCACCGCTCCCGCTCCGACCAATGATGTGACTGCCACGGCCATGGCAGCCCCATAAACCCCCACTGTGCGCATGTGCCCCCCTGGGCTGTGTTGTCCACTTGCTCGCCGTCGGGCGCCCTGCCCCGGTGCCGGCACTCTCCGAAACTGCGCTCGGCTGTCCGTTCGCCGTGCCCGGTCCCCTCATGTGCGGCACCGGCGCGCCCTTTCGGCTCGCTCGCGCGTGCGCGGCCCCCCTGGCCACCCTGTGCACGGCAGGTTAGGGCGCCGCTCACGCCGCCGTAACCGAAATGGCCAAAATGATGTCCGTACTTTGCGAGTTGGCGAGTCATCTATCGATACGAACCGCCGTACCCGCCAATTCGGCATCGAGTGCCGACACATCGGCCTCCACCATGATGCGGGCCAGCTCCGGCCAGAGCACCCGAGGCTTCCAGCCGAGCAGCTCCTCCGCCTTGGACGCGTCGCCGATCAGGGCGTCCACCTCGCTGGGACGCTCGTACTTCGGGTCGAACCGCACGTATTCGGCCCAGTCCAGGCCGACGGCCGAGAACGCCACCTCCAGGAACTGCCGTACGGTCCCCGCCTCGCCGGTCGCCACCACGTAGTCGTCCGGCTGGTCCTGCTGGAGCATCCGCCACATCGCCTCGACGTACTCGGGGGCGTAGCCCCAGTCCCGCACGGCGTCCAGGTTGCCCATGTAGAGCCGGTCCTGGAGGCCCGCCTTGATCCGGGCCACCGCCCGGGTGATCTTGCGGGTCACGAAGGTCTCGCCGCGGCGCGGGGACTCGTGGTTGAAGAGGATGCCGTTGACGGCGAACAGGTCGTACGCCTCCCGGTAGTTGACCGTCGCCCAGTAGCCGAAGACCTTGGCGCAGCCGTACGGGCTGCGCGGGTGGAACGGTGTCCGCTCGTTCTGCGGCGGCGGTGTCGCGCCGAACATCTCCGACGACGACGCCTGGTAGATCCGGGTGTCGACGCCGCTGGCCCGGATCGCCTCCAGCAGCCGCATCGAGCCCATGCCGGTCACGTCACCGGTGTAGAGCGGCGCGTCGAAGGAGACGCGGACGTGCGACTGGGCGCCGAGGTTGTACACCTCGTCCGGCTGCAGATCGCGCAGCAGGTTCACCAGCGCCACCCCGTCGGAGAGGTCGGCGTGGTGCAGCACCAGCCGGCGGTCGGGCTCCTGCGGGCCCTGGTAGATGTGGTCCAGCCGTTCGGTGTTGAACGACGACGAACGGCGGACCAGGCCGTGGACCGTGTAGCCCTTCGACAGCAGCAGCTCGGCGAGGTAGGAGCCGTCCTGTCCGGTCACTCCGGTGATGAGTGCGCTCTTGCCCATGCGAGGTCCCCCCCTGAGATCCGGGCCACGTCGGGCCCGGGCGAAATGTTGCGAAATCTTGCTGTTTCCATCAGATGCAGGGATTCACTCCCTGGCGGGCGATCCGCGCTGGCACAATCCGGTGCCATGACAGCTGCGACTTCCCGGGGCACCGACCCCGGTGCCCGGGCCGGTGGACCGCAGTCCCCGGCCGAGCCGGTGCCCTCCTCCGCCGCGACGGCCGGCGAGCCGCTGCTGCCGGACGGGGCCCGGATATTCGTGGCGGGCCACCGCGGCCTGGTCGGGTCCGCGGTCTCCCGCCGTCTCACCGCCGACGGCCACGAGGTGATCACCCGTGGCCGCGACGCCCTCGATCTCCGCGATGCCGCGGCGACCGAAACCTTCCTCCGCGACGTCCGGCCGGACGCCGTCGTGCTGGCCGCCGCCAAGGTCGGCGGCATCATGGCCAACAGCACCTACCCGGTGCCGTTCCTCGAGGACAATCTGCGCATCCAGCTGAGCGTGATCGCCGGAGCCCACGCGGCCGGCACCCGCCGGCTGCTCTTCCTCGGCTCCTCCTGCATCTACCCGAAGCTCGCGCCCCAGCCCATCCGCGAGGAGGCGCTGCTCACCGGCCCGCTGGAGCCCACCAACGAGCCGTACGCCCTCGCCAAGATCGCCGGAATCGTGCAGGTGCAGTCCTACCGGCGCCAGTACGGCGCCTCCTACATCTCCGCGATGCCCACCAACCTCTACGGCCCCGGCGACAACTTCGACCTGGAGACCTCGCACGTCCTGCCCGCGCTCATCCGCCGCTTCCACGAGGCGAAGCGCGACGGGCGCGAGGAGGTCCTCCTCTGGGGCAGCGGCACCCCGCGCCGCGAGTTCCTGCACGTCGACGATCTCGCCTCGGCCTGCGCCGTGCTGCTCCGCGGCTACGACGGCGACGAACCGGTCAACGTCGGCTGCGGCGAGGACCTCACCATCCGCGAACTCGCCGAGACCGTACGGGAGGTGACCGGCTACGAGGGCCGGATCGCCTTCGACACCTCCAAGCCCGACGGCACCCCGCGCAAGCTGCTGGACATCTCCCGCATCGCCGCCCTCGGCTGGAAGCCGAGGATCCCCCTGCGGGACGGGATCGCGGCGGTCCACGCCGACTGGTGCGCCGGCGGCGCGGTCTGAGCGGCCCCGCCGCCGACGGGCGGCGGGGCACGGCGACAGCATCGCGCCGCCCGTCAGTAAGCTCCGCGGCCGTCGACGACGGCGCGGAACGTACGGGCGATCACATCCAGGTCGCCGCCGATGGACCAGTTGTCCGCGTACCGCAGGTCCAGCGCCACGGTCTCGTCCCAGGAGAGGTCGGAGCGCCCGCTGATCTGCCACAGCCCCGTCAGCCCCGGCTTCACGGTCAGCCGCCGCAGCTCGACGTCGTCGTACTGGGCCACCTCGTCCGGCAGCGGGGGACGCGGCCCGACCAGCGACATCTCGCCCCGCACCACATTGACCAGCTGCGGCAGCTCGTCCAGCGAACTGCGCCGCAGCCAGCGGCCGGTACGGGTCACCCGCGGGTCGCGCCGCATCTTGAACAGCGGCCCGTCCTGCTCGTTGACGGCCGCCAGCTCCGCCCGCCGCGCCTCCGCGTCCACCACCATGGTGCGGAACTTCCACATGGTGAACGGCGTGCCGTCCTGCCCGATGCGCGTCTGCTTGTGCAGCACGGGACCGGGCGAGTCCAGCCGGACCGCCAGCGCCAGCAGCCCGTACACCGGTGCCAGCAGTAACAGCCCGAGGGCCGCCCCCGCCCGGTCCAGCGCCGACTTCAGCACCACATGCGCGCCCCGGCGGGTGGGCGGGGCGATGTGCAGCAGCGACAGCCCGGCGACGGTCACCGACCGCAGCCGCCGCAGGGCGACCTCGGTGAGACCGGGCGACACCGCGAGCGGGAGCCCCACGTCGTGCAGTGCCCAGGAGAGCCGGCGCAGCCGCTCGCCGCTGAGCCGGGGGCCGGCCGCCACCAGCACCAGCTCGGCCCCGAGTTGCTCGGCGACGTCCAGCACCGGCACCCAGTCCTCGTCTGGCGTGGCGGGCAGCGCGCTGGCCAGCCGGGTCAGGGCCGGGACGCCGGAGGTCAGCTGGCCCGACCCGACCGGTATCACCCCGGTCACCACATAGGCGTGATCCGTGCGCCCGGCCAGATGCTCGACCACGTCGTCCGCCGCGCTCGGCTCCCCTATGACCAGCACCCGGTGCACCGACTGCGCCTCGCGCCGGAGCGCGGTGAGATGCCGGTGGGTGGCCTTCCGGCAGACGACGGTGACCAGCGGGGCGGCGGACAGCGCCAGCAGCGCCACCGCCGGTTCGGAACTCTCCCCGACGGCGATCCGCGCAACCGCGAGCAGCCCCAGCAGCGTCAACCAGTCGTGGAGGACGGGCAGCACGCCGCGGGACTCGCCCAGCGCCTGGACGGCGTAGCGGCGGTGCGACGCCCGCACGCCCAGCCAGACGGCCGCCGCGCCGAGGGCGGCCAGGACCGGATGGGGCTGGCGCGTGACGGCGAACACCGTGCACACGGGCACGACGATGCCGAGGATGTCCGTGGCCAGCGCCACGGGCAGATACCAGGGCGACTTCTCACTGCTTCCGCCCGACAGACTCTTGCGCTCTGATACCGGCCTGACCGATCCGGAATAGGACATACCACCGCGCCGCATGGACCCCCCTGGTACCTCACGACCGAAAAGGCGCACCAGCCACTTCCCCAAGTGGACGGCGCGCAAGGTGCTGAGACGGTATGTCAAACAGGTGTGCGTCCGCCGAGGTTTGCGAATTTTTGCTGTTCGATACCCCTGAGGTTCACTTTTCCCGCCACGGCTCGTTTGCTGGGGTTGACGGTCGAACGCGGAGGCCCTCCGGGGCACGCGCGTTCGCCCGAAAACGGCTCACCCGACGGGCGCGGCGCAGGTCACCCCGCGCCCGGCGGCGCCCACCCCAGGCCGCGCCCCGCCGCCCCGGCCGCCTCGGGCCCGCCCGGACCGGCCCCGGCGGCCGTGCGGGAGGACGACGGCGATCGCGGATCAGTACGAAGGGATCCGGACGCCGTCACGGTCCGCGGGCGTCGCGGAAAGGGCCGGATTCATACCCCATGGATCGGGGCGGCGCGGGAGGGGCCGGGGTGCGCCCCCGGTCTCCCGGGCGCCGGCGGATGGCGTGACGGGCGGTCGGTGCCGTTCTGTGGCGCTCGGGTGCGGTCACTCGATCCTGAGCTCGTAACGCAGTCGCTGCCGCTGCGAAGGCATGGCCATGATGTCGACCTGAATCGGCCGGTCGTCGGCGTCCAGGGTGACGCGGGTCAGCTGAAGTACCGGCTCGCCGGGCTCGATCCGCAGCTCGTCCGCCTCATTCGCCGTCGGAAGGCGGGCGGTGACGTCCTCGCGGACGCGGACTCCGACGTGTCCGAGCTCGGCCAGCAGCCGCACCGCCCCGCCGGGGATCTTGGCCGCTCCGGCCAGCGGTGTGCCGCGGGCGACCGGCACCGGATAGTAGGTGTCCGTCAGTTCGCACGGCTGGTCGTCGAGGTACATGACGCGACGGCGCACGACCACGGCCTCCCCCTCGGGCAGGCCGAGCAGTTCCCCGACCTCGGCCGGTGCCGTCGCCTCACCGGCATGGACGATGCGTTGCGTCCCCCGACGTCCCCGGGCGGCGGTCTCGGCTGTCCAGGGGTCCGGTCCCCGGCTGTCGCCGGGCGCCAGATACGGCATCGAGGTACTGACCCACTCGCTCTCGCTCACGCGACCCTCCCGCAACCACGGATGCTGTCCGAGCCTGGTTGCGTCACACGGTAGGCGACCGAGGGAAGGGGATGTCCGGGCGCTGCCGATCACGTACGGGCAACGGCCCGGCCCCCTCAAGCCGTCAGCGGCCCCCGGTCCCGCCCGCAGTCCACCCCCAGTTCGCGGAAGACCGCCGTGTTCAGGGCGAAGGCGCGCTTGCATTCCTCCACCACCCGCTGCTTCTCCAGGTCGTCGACCGGGAGGGTGTCCAGCAGGGCGCGGTACTCCCGCTTGAAGGCGGCCGGGTTGTCGATGCCGGTGAAGACATAGAAGCGGACCCCGTCGCCCTTGCGGGCGAAGCCCCAGGTCTTCTCCGCGGTGGAGCGGATGATCTGGCCTCCGGAGAGGTCGCCCAGGTAGCGGGTGTAGTGGTGGGCCACGTACCCGGCGGGCCAGCTCCGCGCGACCTCGGTGATCCGGGCCGCGTACGCCGCGGTGGCGGGCAGTGGCTCCGCGGTGGCGCGCCACCCCGGGCCGCCGTGCAAGTGGGTGAGGTCGCGCTCCAGGGCCGAGACCCGCAGCAGCTCGCGGTGGCGGACGAACGGGCCCGCCGCCGGGTCGTCCGCGAGCCGCTCCGCCGCGTCCTCCAGGGCGCGGTAGACGAACCAGAGCTGCTCGGTGTAGCGGGTGTACGCCGCCACCCCGAGCTTCCCGCCGAGCATGTCGCTCATGAACGTCGAGTTCTCCGCCTCGGTGTGCTGCTCGTGCGAGGCCGTGCGGATCAGCGTGGAGAACGGTGTCGCGCCGGGTGCGTCCAAGGCGGGCCTCCGGGGCCGAGGGGGCGGGAGAGGGGAAGAACGCCACCGCGGGCGCTGTCCGCGCCCGCGCGGCCGACCGTCTGCGATTCTTCCGACTTAGGGTGACCTAAGTCAATGCCTTCCCGACAAGCCGTCGGCAAAACTCTACGGCAGGGTCAGGATCTCCGCACCCGTGTCCGTCACCACGAGCGTGTGCTCGAACTGTGCCGTCCGCCTGCGGTCCTTCGTCACGACCGTCCAGCCGTCCTCCCACATGTCGTACTCGTGGGTGCCCAGGGTCAGCATCGGCTCGATGGTGAAGGTCATCCCGGGCTGGATCACGGTGGTCGCGTGCGGGCTGTCGTAGTGCGGAATGATCAGTCCGGAGTGGAAGGACGAGTTGATGCCGTGCCCGGTGAAGTCCCGGACCACGCCGTAGCCGAACCGCTTCGCGTAGGACTCGATGACCCGGCCGATGATGTTGATCTGGCGGCCCGGCCTGACGGCCTTGATCGCGCGGTTCAGGGACTCCCGGGTCCGCTCCACCAGCAGCCGCGACTCCTCGTCGACGTCCCCGCACAGGTACGTCGCGTTGTTGTCGCCGTGCACCCCGTTGATGTAGGCGGTGACGTCGAGGTTCACGATGTCGCCGTCGCGCAGCACCGTGGAGTCCGGGATGCCGTGGCAGATGACCTCGTTGACCGAGGAGCACAGCGACTTCGGGAAGCGGCGGTAGCCCAGCGTCGAGGGGTACGCCCCGTGGTCGCACATGAACTCGTGGGCGACCCGGTCCAGTTCGTCCGTGGTGACGCCCGGCGCGATGAGCTCGGCCGCCGCCTCCATCGCCTGCGCGGCGATCCGGCCGGCGACGCGCATGCGCTCGATGGTGTCGGCGTCCTGCACCTCGGGCCCGGTGTACGGGGTGGGGGCGTCCTTCCCGACGTACTCGGGGCGCGGGATCGAGGCGGGGACGGAGCGGGCGGGGGACAGGGTCCCCGGGGCGAGAAGTGACTGGCTGGACATGCCAGCGAGTGTATCCAGGCCGCATCGGGAAACATGGCGCGAGAGAGAGGAGCCCCCATGGCGCTGTTCAAGAAGAAGAGGGCCGGCAAGCCCGGCGAGTGGTTCTACTGCCTCCAGCACAAGAAGGTCGAGGAGGGGCCGGAGTGCCCCGCCGAGGACCGGCTCGGCCCCTACCCCACCAGGGGCGACGCGGAGCGCGCCATGGAGACGGCGGCGGAACGGAACCGGGAGTGGGAGAACGACCCCCGCTGGCACGACAAGGCGAGCCCGGACGCGGAGGGCTGATCCCCGGCGGCGGCCGGATCCCGTGAGCCCTGGGCCGGCGGCCCGCTCCTTGATCCCGCTCAGCCGCTCGCCCGGCCGGGCGAGGGGGACCGGGT